>CAOXUF010000244.1 GCA_948560485.1 uncultured Eubacterium sp. | reverse complement strand
AAGAACAAAGAGTTCGCTTGCGAACTCTCTTGCAAGGCGCGGGTTCTAGGGTACGCCTACATTTCCACGCCTCTGCAATCCCTACGGAGCTTTTTATTATATAGGAATTGCAGAGCAATTTCTTATATAATAAAAAACGGATGCACTTCAAAATGCATCCGCCTTATAAAATAATTATTTTTTTGTCTTAACAGATTTTTTTGCCGGTTTACTATAAACATCTACTCCAACTAAATTTTTCTTTACTGCTACAACCTGTACAAAATATTTTTTATTTTTCTTTAATTTTTTAATTGTAATAGTATTTTTCTTAGTTGTTTTAAACTTAACATTCTTTATAAACTTCTTGTCTGTTGACAATGTTACTTCATATTTTTTAGCACCTTTTACTTTGTTCCATTTTACTGTAACAGAAGCGCTCTTTGCCTTTTTCTTTAGCTTATTCGCTTTTATCTTTTTCAATTTAGGTTTCGCAATCGTATTTGCTGCCTTTACTTTCTTTTGAACATCTCCTAATGTTACATTTCCTTTAGTTGTTGCAAATAAAACAGACTTCTTTCCTAACGGTACATTAAACTTTACAACTTTCTTATCTGTCTCAGAAATTGTTCCATTTGTCTTAACAATATTATTTGGCAATGTTACCGATACTTCAAATGCAATTTTACTCATATCTACCGAGTTTACTACCGCACTAACATCTCCCATATCTCCTGCATCACCCATCATATCTTTTGTGTCAATTTCTGTATAATAGGTATCTGTTGTGATATATGAATTGTCAGAAAAATTTAACTCTGTTGCCATATTTACTTTTTCTAACTGTTGAATCTGCATGTACTCTTTTCCATCAACCGTTACCGTCCTTACAGTGAAACCATCTTCTTTAAAAGACTGCTCCAATGTCTGCCAATAAGTTAACATCATTGCATCGGTTATTCCCTGTTTCTTTAATTCTGTATTCATAGCTGCCTTATCCAGACGCATAGTCATGTATATCATACCGCTACCATTCGGGTTAATCACCACATCCATTTTCACTGATGCACAACCGGAAAATACCATAACAACTACAATCAACAGTGCCATAAGTTTCGTTTTAATCTTCATGCTGCTTCCTCCTTTTATATGTTATTAAATATATAATAACACAATCTTATCACAATTCATACTAATTTATTATCTTACAAATTCTTGCTATTTCTAAACTGTACCGGTGTCATCCCATACTTTTTCTTAAAAAGTCTGTTAAAATGTTCGACATTCTGATATCCGACTTTCTCTGCAATTGTTTCCACGGTCATGTTACCGCCCTTTAGTAATGTTCTTGCTTTTTTCATTCGGACATTTTTCACCAATTCTCCAAAAGTCTTTCCTGACTTATCTTTTATATATTTTGACAAATATGGTTTTGACAGATGGAAATGTTCTTCTAACTCATCTAATGTTACAGTCAGATAATTTGTATTAATATAATTAATAATCTCTGTTAATCTTTCATCCTGACAACCTTGATCCCCTGTTGACTTTACCAAATGATTTACAGCTACTACAAGAGCATGTATGGAAGATTTTATAATATCTTCATCAATTCCTACTCCCCAGTACATCTTACCCTGACAACAGATTCCTACATATGAAACGGCTTTTGACGAAGAACCTCTGGATAATGAATGTTCTTCATATATCGAAAGCTCATAACTAATATTAAAATACTGCTTAAATGCATTACTTACTGCATCCAGACGTCCGTTTCCTGTATGTTTAATGATACGGACTTTGTCCTCCTGTGCAATCGTCACTTCTGCCATAATTCCATTCTTCTGCTGGAAATGTGCCTCAGGCACAGTAAACACGCTGTTTTCGTTAATATATTTATCCTCAAATATCTGGTAAACCCATTCCGGTGATAATTCTTTATGTTCTTTATCTGAAACATGTTTCACACTATATCCGATTTCTTCACGCATCTTCTCCGGTATAGATAATCCAAAGCTCTGTTTTAAGATATAGCTTACACCGCCTTTACCGGACTGGCTGTTAATACGAATCACATCCGAGTCATAGGTTCTTCCTACATCAACCGGATCAATTGGAAGATATGGTACATTCCACATTCCCTTTGGATCTTTTGCTTTACAAGCCATTCCTTTTGAAATGGCATCCTGATGAGAGCCTGAAAATGCTGTAAACACTAAATCACCTGCATATGGCTGACGCTTTCCTACTTCCATTCTGGTAACTCTTTCATATAACTTCACAATCTCCGGCATATTACTAAACTCCAGATTTGGATTCACACCATGGGAAACCATGTTCATAGCTAATGTCACGATATCTACATTACCGGTTCTCTCTCCATTGCCAAATAATGTTCCCTCAATACGGTCTGCACCTGCTAAAACAGAAAGTTCTGCTGTTGCCACACCACAGCCTCTGTCGTTATGCGGATGCACAGAAATTGTCACTGCATCTCTATATTTCAAATTCTTGTGCATATATTCAATCTGCGTAGCAAAAACATGTGGCATTGCATTTTCCACTGTAGCCGGCAGATTAATAATTACTTTGTTATCTTTCTTTGGCTGCCATACATCTAATACTGCATTGCACACATCTAATGCATAATCCATCTCTGTTCCTGAAAAACTCTCCGGGCTGTATTCAAATGAGAAGTTACCATCAACTTCTGCTGCCAATTCATTCAACAGTTTTGCCCCATCTATAGCTATCTGTTTAATTTCTTCTTTGCTCTTCTTAAATACCTGTTCACGCTGTGCTAAAGATGTAGAGTTGTAAAGGTGAATTACTGCATGTTTCGCACCTTTCACAGCCTCAAATGTTTTCTTGATAATATGTTCTCTTGCCTGCGTTAATACCTGAACAGTCACATCATCCGGAATCATGTCTCTCTCAATCAAAGCACGCATAAAATTATACTCCGTCTCTGACGCTGCCGGAAAACCTACTTCTATCTCTTTGAATCCAATGTCTACAAGCATCTGGAAAAACTCTAACTTTTCGTCCAGACTCATTGGCTCAATCAGTGCCTGATTTCCATCTCGAAGGTCCACACTGCACCATATCGGAGCCTTTTCAATATACTCTTTTTTCACCCAGTCATATGTAGGGTTCTCTGGCATAAAGTATTGTCTTGTATACTTGTTGTAATTCATAATACTACCTCTTTCTTTTATATTATATTGTAAGCCATAACAACGAAAAACTTTCGAGCTAATGGCTGAACTGTCATCATTATTTTATATACATATTAATACAACTTGAATAAAATCTCAATATAATAGAACGTCTCTGTGCTTCTATTGAAGCACAGAGACGTAAGCTTTACATACGCGGTACCACTCTGTTTCATGTAATACATGCTCTTATCAGATACATAAGCATCTGTTCCTATAACGGGGAAATCCGTCCAAACCTACACACTATTCATAACAATGTTATTATAAGCTTCAGCCGGAAACTCCGAGGCGAGTTCACCGGTTCACATCTAATGTCTCACACCTTCCGACATCTCTCTGTAATCTGCCTGCCAGTTACTATTCCTCTTCAATGTTTTTATTTTTTTAGGATAGAACATATACTATCATATGCAATTTTATTTGTATAGTGACAAATTTAATCAGTTTATTTGATATATTTTAATTTGCTTTACTTATTATTCTTTACGATATCATAGTCCTTCTTTAATATTCTATTTAATAAATTGATTTCGTCTTCATATAATATGTAATCCTTTACTTCCCAATTATCCTTTACTTTCTTATACTGAATCTCCAGCATGGTTCCATCACCAAACCGATGAACTGTTGTTGCTTGTTTATCCTTGACGAACTTTATTTTAGAATCAACTTTTTCCAGTCTTGTCCTTTTCATTCCTTTATGAATCTTGAGCAATGTTTCAATTTTAGATGGAATATTAAGTATATGATAACAGTCTATCAAACTTCCCTCTGAGTATGTACATATTATATATCCTTGTTCACTCGCAAGTTTATGAATTGAATAAATAAAACCATTATTATTCCTCAATACACCTTTTCCAATATTCAATGGAGGCAAAAAACTTCCGCGAAAATAATCTACATAACTTTTCTCTTGAAAATTATCTAATGATTCCTCTTGTAGCTTTTCTGCTGAGATTTCATTATCAA
>CAOXUF010000243.1 GCA_948560485.1 uncultured Eubacterium sp. | reverse complement strand
TATTTCCGGCTTCTCTGATTGCCTCTAATGCTGCCCTGTCAATAATCACATCACAAAGCTGACCACTTCCTGTTTTTAACAGAACCTCTGTAGCCTCTCTTGCTGCAGATGCCATGTTATCCGGAAGACTGCTGTATTCCCCCTGTTTGATACAGTTTTGAAGGTATTCCGGTTCTAACTTACAATGAGAATAATAAATGTCCTCTGTTTCATCTGCTGTGCAGACCTGTTTAATTGCCGCTTTTAAATTGTGAAACTCATCCTTGATTGTCAAAATATCAATCGCATCTCTGTCTTCTACTAAATCATTTAGAACTTTTTGTGCTTTTGCCTTCTCTTCACTTAACATTTCCGGAAGTGTCTGCTCAGGGCTTCCATTTCCCCAGCCTTTATCCCGTAGGAAATTAATACAATCATCATATGTTTTGCACTGCAGCAAAGCTGTAATTGTATCGTCTGTAAAAAGACTGCTCTCTAAAGCTCTGATTCTGGCAACGCCATAAGTATATTCTAATTCCATGGCATTACCTCCTATCCAAACAACTGCTGATTTGCAATATCTTTTAATCTGTCTATGTCTGCATCAAACAGTGCCTTTATCTGACAGTTCTCTTCAATCTCTCCATAAGCTAATATAAACCCATTATTTACGCTGTCTCTGTCTGATGAAATCGTTATCTGGCCGCCTCTCTGTTCAGCAGCCTTTTCAATTTTTTCTTTAAAATCCACCGGCATTCTGTTGATATCTTTTTTACTTAAATACATGATTCCCTTCTGAGGCTGTACATTTTTTTCAAAAAGCTTTATTAGAAAATCAAAATATTGTTTATCCGAAAGATTCACTAACTTTTCCTGTGCCTTTGTTATCGCTTCCTCAATACTCTGCTGTCTTATTTTTAAAACTGCATTACGCTCACGAAACTGTGCCCCGGATTTCGTTTTCTCTTCATAGAGATTCCTTTCTGATTCCTTTTTCTTTCGAAACTGTTCTACTTCCTTTTGAACCTTCTCTCTGACACCTGTCATATATTCATTACAATACTGGTCAGCTTCCTGTAAAATAGTTTCTGCTTCTGCCTTTGCACTTGCCTGGATTTCTTTAATAATATTATCTAATCCACTCATATTTTACTTCCTTTACTCTTCTATAGACTTATACCGTTAATTGCAAGGAATGAAATAAGAAGTGCAAGAATCGCATATGTTTCTACCATAGCCGGGAAAAGCATAGCCTTTGCAAACTGTTCCGGTCTCTTTGCAATAATTCCGATGCTCGCTGCCGCTGTCTTACCCTGATGTTTTCCTGACACAAGACCTACGATAGCGATTGGAAGACATGCTGCCAGAATTTCTAATCCCTGAAGTGCACTCATCTGCACAGCTCCACCACCAATAATTCCAATTTTAGACAAAGTTACGAATCCAATCAGTAATCCATAAAGTCCCTGTGTACCAGGTAACAGCTGCATAACCAAAACTTTTGCAAACTTTGATGGGTCTTCTGTCATAACACCGGATGCTGCCTGACCTGCCGTACCTACACCAATTGCTGAACCCATACCTGCCATAAGCACTGCCAGTGCTGCTCCAAGTAATGCATAAAATAATCCTAAATTGTCAAAAAAAGCTCCCATAATTAATTCTCCTTTACATTTACATATTTTGTATTTTCTTTAAATGGCTTAAATTCCCTGCTGCCTCCCTCGAAGAACTTTCCGAAAAATTCAACATACTGGAGACGGTTTGTATGAACATAAGCGCCTAATAAATTTATTGCCATATTGAACACATGCCCAATAACGAATACTAAAATAAACATGATAACACCAACGACAGATTTGCCACCCATGGCTGCCATGGTATTAATAACCTGTGCGATAACTCCTGTTGCAAGCCCTAATGCAAGCAGTCTTGAATAAGACAGTAAATCACTGAGCCAGCTGGTCGTATCATACAGGCTATATGCACCAAGCATCAGTCTCTTCAACGGATTCTTTGCTCTCCTGCCTGCCATCAGCAATATTCCTATCATACCGCCCAAGGCCATTACCTTTGCCAATAGATTTGCCCATGCAGGAAATACAACCGTCATGCCTGCTAATGAGCCAAATATGCTGGTAGGCACTAACATTAATATTAGTCCTATCAGAAATACATACCAGAATACAACATCACACACGAAAGACATTACATCCTTCTGTCTTAACATCATATATCCCTTGATACCAAGCCCGACAAATAAATGAACAATTCCAAAAATCATACAGTAAATCAACATCTGCATCGGCTTTTCAATTGGTGCAAACCACAATGCGGGTACCGTAATATTTACACCAAAGAATGTCTTTGCAATTACTGTCAGTGCATCTCCGAAATAACCTCCAAACAAAACACCCCATATCAATGTTGAAATTCCACAATTCTTGAACATCCGAAGAGATTTCTGCATACCTTCTGACATATTTGGAAATCTTTTAAGAGCCCACAGGCATCCTAAAAACATCAGCAGTCCATATGCGGCATCACTCAACATAATCCCAAAAAAGAAATAATAGAAAAATGCTGTAATAGCAGTAGGGTCAATCTCATGCTTTGTAGGATATCCAAATGATGTGACAACTCCTTCTACTGCCCCGGTCGTTTTACTGTTTGACAGCAATACCGGTACATCTTCTTTTTCGTCAGGTTCTTCCACATCCATCACTATCGTATATTTACTTTCCAGTTTAGATTGTAAGTCGTTTATCTCTTTTTGTGGAATATAACCGGTTACGAAAAATGTATGTTTTGATTGTAGAATACTTCCCACAACCCGGTATTTGTCTGCACGAATTGTGTAATAATCTACAATCTTCTGTATCTCTTCTCTTCTATCTGCACACTTTTTAAATTCCTGTTTGATATCTTCTATTTCTTTTTGAATAGAAACAATTGCATCCTCTCTTTTCTTTGCAGATACGCTCGGAATATGGCTGGTGATAATCGGCGGTCTGTTAAAACTCAACTCCCTTAACGCTTTCTCAACCTGTTCCTGCTCTCCCTTCAAAAAGACCACTGTCACATAACTCTGATATTTATCAGCATCAATTACCTGAACATAAACTGATTCCGGCATATCTTCTATCTGTTCAATTCGAGCCGTCAATTCTTCCTGTGTATATGTCCCTGAAATACTTCCAATAAGGAAGCCTGTCTTTTTCGTTCCTTGGTAATTCATTGGAACATCTAATGTAAGCCATGGTTTTAATGACTCTATTTCCTCACTGCATCGAAGAACTGCTGCTTCTTTTTCCTCAAAGATTTTTTGTGACTGTAAAATTCTATTCACCAGATTCATAATATCCTGCTGATTATCAATAGATTTTTGATATTCATTTTCATCAATCTGTTTTTTTCCTTCCAGTCCTGCAAACATAGATTTATTCTCAGGACAATGCTTGTCTAAAATCTCTAAAGCATTGTCTGCTAACGCTGCATTTCTTTCAAAAATAGATATCTGAGTCGCTGTATTCATCTTTTCAAAAACTGCATCTTCATTGTCTGTCGTCTGTATTTCCAGACAACCTCTTCTTTGCAGAAATTCGAGAATCTTTTTTCGATTTTTTTTCATTGCACAGATATTAATTTTGCGCATCTGTAAAACTGCCATAAGACCTCCTATATTAAAGCATCAATCACAGCATCGACTGCCACACTCATTTTTTGATCTGACTGTGCTTTTAATTCTGCAACCCTTTTTTCGATTTGTTTTTCCTGAGCCAAATCATATTCGTTACATTTTTTCACTACCTCATTCATTTCCTTGTCCGCCTGAGCCTTTGCTTCCCGCATCTGTTCTTCACGGTAAACTGACTCTTTCATTTTCACCTGGTTCTTTTCGCCTTCTGCATTCTCCTTTGCTGTGGCAATCTGTCTCTCAGCTTCCATCTCGGCTACGCGAACAGCATCTACTGTCTCTTTTATCAAATCCACACCGTCCTTTCTATCATGCTCTATTCTGTTTTTGGACTAATCCTCCGGTAACTTTTACCTGATACAATTCCAAATCAACAATTTTACACAATCATATAATGTTATATTTTTATATACAAGTTGCAATTTTTATCGTTTGTATTATTTTATTACACCTTATAGTTATTGTATATATTTTCCATATTTATCAATATCTACTAATATACCATATTTTAAAATTAAGATGTGAAAAATTTAAG
>CAOXUF010000242.1 GCA_948560485.1 uncultured Eubacterium sp. | reverse complement strand
GCTCCGGGATTATGTGCACCGTCTATGATAAATAAAGGCTCCTCTGAGATAATCTCCATTCTTCCATTCCACACTGCTTCTGACAACCCCTGCTCTATATGCTCTTCTAACTGATAACCATAGTTCTCTAAACAAAGAAGCGTTTCAATCGCGGTGGCTGCATTGATACTCTGGTATGTTCCAAGCATGCGTATATTCGCTTGATATTTTTTTCCATTTGCTGCTTTGTAGTTAATACGATTTTTGACACTTTTCATATCTGACGGATGATTCTGAGCTGTTAATTGTGCCTGTCCTGCCTGAACAAATTCTGCCCCTTTTTCTTGTGCTATATTTTTTATACAATTAACCGCTTTCTCACTTTGTTTTGCCATAACTACCGGACAACACGGCTTTATAATACCTGCTTTTACTTGTGCGATTTCCTCTATGGTCTCTCCCAAAAATGCTGTATGATCCAGAGATATACTCGTTATAACACTGCACAATACCCGGTCAAATACATTGGTCGCATCACCGGTTCCTCCCATGCCGCATTCTACCAAAACGATGTCGCAGTCCTTTCTTTTAAAATACTCAAATGCCATGGCTGTCTCTATTTCAAATGGTGTCGGATGAAAACCATACTTTTCTAAAATTATGTCAGCTTTCTCTCGAATCAGCGTAACAATATCTGCCAACTCTTCTTTTTCAATATTTTTTCCATTGATCTGAATTGTCTCATCATCATCAAACACTGCCGGGGAACTGTACCGCCCTGTCTGATACCCTGCTTTTACAAGGACACTCTGTATCAATGCCAGCGTTGATCCTTTTCCATTAGTCCCTGCGATGTGAACTACTTTCAATTCCTTTTGTGGATTTCCTAATGCATCCAGTAGTGTTGTGATACTTTCTAATCCCAGCACACTTCCATACTTATTTACTTCTTTTAAATAACTTCTTGCCTCTGTATAATTCATCGCTGTACCTGATATCTATCCTTCCAATAACATTCTAAAATGGCAATGTGCATTTCCTGCACACTGCCATTTATTATTTACTCTTTTACTGTTCATTTTTCAAAAATTCTGTGGAAATATATCCCTTAATATCTCCCCATTTCACATAAGTCCACTTGCCTTCTACACCGAGAACTTCCACCTTCTCATTCTTTTCCAGTACTTCTAATATCTCTGAATCTCCATCAGCCTTTCTGCGGATATTGACCGCATCCTTTGTGTACTGAATACCACTGGCATTGCCTGTAACTGCCGAACTGGTTGTCTCTCCCTGCCCCGTTACTGATGTGGAACTTTCATTATTATTAACCGATTCCTGCTGATTTGTTGTACCGGTTTCACTGGCGCTGGTACTTTCAGAAACTGTAGTTTCCTCCGCTGTAGTGACTCCTAAAACAGAAGTCTCCTTCTTCGGGTTCGTTTCTACCTCAGTATCCTTCTTTGCTGAACAGGAAGCTGCAATAATGATAATAACAACAAGCAGTGCGATAACTCCGCCCAAACCTGCCAATGTCATTTTTCTCTTTTTCATCTGCTGTTCTTTCCTGTACTCAGCATTCCTCTTTCTGTTTTCTATTAATCTTCTGGTTTCTTCATCGTATGGCATCTCTCTAACCTCTAATGTAAATTTTCTTCCTCATCGATTATCTCATCATACTCACCGGCTTCTACTAATTCATCGAACGCCTGTGATGCTAAGAAAAACTCTGCTTCTGTCTCAATATTATCCAGTCCCGGTTCTCCGTCTTCATCTTCGAAATATCTATAAATAAATACTTCTCCCTCTTCATTCTCTGGTCCTTCTGTAGGGAGTAATGCAATATAATCTTTTCCCTCTGCTTCAAAGATACTTACAACAAGACAGTCAACCTCACTGTCATCCTCTAATGTAAGTGTTACAAATAAATCTTCATCCTCTTCAAACTGATTATTTCCCATTTTTTCCTCTTTCTGCGCTTGCGCACTTTTTAATAAGTATAACTTTATCAGAAGTGCTATAAAAATGCAATAATTCACAGAATATTTAACTAAATGTTCACATCTGTATATAAACCGATTGCACGTTCAACATACTGATTTAGAGACATGCCTTGCTTAAAAGCTTCAAACACTATTTTTTTGTGTAACTCTTTAGATATTCTGACATTAAATTTCCCACTATAAGTTTTGTCCGGCTCTATCCCCTTCTCTTTGCAATAAATCAGATAATCATCTACTGCCATATGAAACTCATTTTCTATATTTTCTGCATGATTGCTCTCAAAATTCACAAAATCATTTATTCCCTCAATTTTTCCATATAGCACTTTGTCCACATTGTCATATTCGATTCTTGTATAATATCCTTTATACTCTAAAATATTGCTCATATTACACTCCCTCTTTTTCTACAAACTCCTTTAATTGCTTTACTGCATATTGCTTCATAACCTTATCCGGATGCGGCTTATGTAGCAAAAACTTTTTCTTATCTCTTTCTCTTACAAAAATAATTCTGGACCCTGATGCTTTTCCCTTATTATCTTCAATATATCCCAAATATTCTAAAACTTTTTTTCCTTCTTCATATGTAAAATCCTTCGGTTGTTTTTTCAATCTCTTGATTAGTTTATCCTTTTTGCTCATTTTATCCATTCTTTTATTTTGCCACTATTCCGTGGTACTATCATCTTACTACTATATTTATATTTGTCAATATCTTTTTGTTTTTATATTTGTATATTTATCACCTCATTTAAAAACATTGACGGTTCCACTCTGCACCCCAGATTCTCCGTAACTGCATAGAGGCCAAGTATTTTCTTTGCTCTGGTAACCGCCACATAAAGAACTCTGCGTTCTTCTTCATAATCTCTGTTTCTTACAGCCTTTGATGTTGGAATAATCCCCTGATTTACATCCACAATAAATACTGCTTCAAACTCTAATCCTTTTGCACTATGCATTGTCATAATTTTTATATTATCTTCTTCTATGTTTTCCTCATCCGTTTCTGCAATACTACTCATCCATCTTTCCAAAGTATCATATCTGCAACAGTCATTCTTAATCTCATCTAACTGCTTTCTCAAAACAGAAATCCTGATATGTTTTTCTTTTGCATAATCTCTCAAATACTTTTCATACCCAATACCCTTTTCAATATATAAAACTGCTGCCATAGGTTTTAAATTTGACAGCATCTTTAAATCAAACTCTAGTTTTTCTATATTTTTCTTTATCTCCGTACTTTGTCCATATACTTCCTTTAATTTGTGAAAATTCATATTTTCCTTTGTCAATAAATGTCTGCCAATATAGCGCACCGGTTTATTTAATATGTATATTAAATCCTGATTGTTTCGAATATCCATATTCTGATAGCTTAATGACGCCTTTACATAAGCAATAATGTCTTTTGCCACAACACTCTCGTAAATAAACTTTTTCCCATCTCCTCTATTTGTCGCTATCTCTCTGTTATATAAGAACTTCTGTATTTCCGGTATCTGGCTATTGTTTCGTACAAGAACTGCCATCTCACTTTCGGCAATCCCATCACATTTTAACTTTTTTATTTTCTGAACGATATACTCCAATTCTTCAAATTGCGTTTTAAACAGTTTAACTTCAGGCTCTATATTACCCACAAAATCTGCCTGCATGTTTTTCAAAAACCGGCTGTTGTTATTACAAATTAACCTTTCTGATATTTTCACAATATTTTTACTTGAGCGGTAATTTCTATTTAATATTATTTTGTTATAACCTACAAAGTCTTTTTCAAACGCAAACATCAACTCCGGACACGCTCCTCGAAACCCATAAATAGACTGATCATCATCTCCCACAACAAATAGATTGTTCTGGGGAAATGCCAGCATCTTTATAATTTCGTACTGTACATAATTAATGTCCTGAAACTCATCAATCAAAATATACTCAAAAATCTGCTGCCATCTCCCCAATATCTTTGGATTCTCCTGAAATAACTCATGACATTTTAATAACATATCATCAAAGTCTATTTTTTGCTCGCATGATAATACTCTTTGATATTCTTCAAAAACACATTGAAATGTCTCATTATTACAGCACTGTGATTCAAAAGAATTGATATCTGTCATATTACTCTTAATCTTACTAAGCTCACTAGCGATATTATGGAGAAAATCATTTATGTTACTTGCTTCTATCTTTTTTTCAGATCGGAAGAGCGTCGTGTAGGGAAAGAGTGTGC
>CAOXUF010000241.1 GCA_948560485.1 uncultured Eubacterium sp. | reverse complement strand
GGCACACTCTTTCCCTACACGACGCTCTTCCGATCTTCTAAGGAAAGGATATTTAGCAGGACTATTTTTATTAAAACTGCTTCCATCCCGATTGGTATTGGCAAAATCACTAATCATCTCATAAACCATACCACCCCATTCTTTTGCCCATTCCGGATCTTTCATCGCAACAGCAGCTGCTGCCTTAATCCAATATCCATAGTGGAAATGATGATCATTTAACTGTTGATCTGTAGCGTAAGATGCAGGATAACCAATCAATGTTCCATAGTCTTCATTATAATAGAAATAATCATCAATAAAGTCACCACTGATATAACCTGAATACGGATCAAACCAGAACTGAAGATAATTTTCTACACCCGCAACCATTTCATCTGTAATGACCTTCATATCTTTATCCTCGTCAAACTGACCTGAAAGCCATATTGCATCTGCTAAAGTATTTAAATTCTTTCCTACCCAGTATGTATCATATCCACCATATTGACCTTCCAAAAAACAAATCCATTGTGGATCATCTTTGTGCTTTCTATAATCATATAAGTATCCTAACTGATCTTTTATTTGTCCTATGGTAGTTTCATCGTCTGTCACCGGAAGTCCAGTCAATATTCCGTTGTATGACATTTGTGTAACATATTCTGTTCCAACAATAGTTTTCATTGTTCCACGTACAGTATCATAAGTATACTTGGTATATGCTTCTTCTGAATAACGCCACTGATGTGGATACAGTGCAATAATTGTATCTCCACCAACTGCTCCTGTTTCCATATTTTTTGTTGTAACGCTATATTTTGTAACTAATTTTGAAGAATTTTTAAGATATTCCCACTGTACTTTCGTATCTGTAATAAAATTGAAAGCATACTGAGCATATCCCCCCCCATGCCTCGTCACTGCCATCCGGTAATATTGCAATGGACAAATATTTTGCATTTGCCGGCATATTAGCTGTCAGTTTTCCGCCTGCATTTGTCCATGTTGTTCCTTTTGGTGCATTCACGCTATAATAATGTGTTTTGCCATCTTTTTTATTTTTCAGGCTGACACCCAGACAGTTAGAAGATGTGGAATTCTTATATATTGCCAAATCTGTTGCACCTGCCCCTAATGAAATTGTTGCTTTTAAATTTTCAAAAGTGTAATATGCATAAGGCGTTCCCTTCGCCAAAGTAGCACGCATAGAAGATGTTCCTGCATTATTTTCCATCAGAATTTCATAAGTCCAGTCTGTCGTCTTATCCACTCTGGCATCTTTTGCAGAAAATCCTTCTCCACCCACTACCAATTCTACCGTATTATCATTGAGATAACTTTCTACCATTGGCTCATTATCAACACTGTTTTTCAAAGTAGTCACAGCCGGTGCTGCCATCTGCATACCATTACTTGCAGCCCTGTAAGCCAATGGATGTGCATATAAAGATTCTGAATACTGGTCAAAAACAATAGAACTTGCCCAGTCATTTGTAGGCACTGTTCCAACCGTCTCCCGATAATTATCTGTCAAATATGTTACTGACGGCGGCAGTGTATCCTTTCTGTCTTTCCATGTCTGTCCCCAGTCATCAGTACCTACACCGTAAACTTCCGTTTTAAATCCGCCTTTATCAAGCATAACGGAACTTTCTTCTGAGTAAAAATCCACTGTAGCTGCTCGTGTTACATTTCCTGTAACCGGTATTCCTGTCACAACCATTGCTGTTGTGCACAATAATACCATTGCTTTTTTCAGCATTTTCTGCTTTCTCATAGTCTCTCTCCTATCTTTTTTATTGTTCGTTCCTCTTTGAAACGTTTCATCCCCTGAAAAAAATAAGCAGCTATACATAGCTGCTTACATTTGTCCATACTTAAATTTTATTATATTAAGAATTTCACCATTTCACAAGTGTTCTAATTTTATTTTAGTTCATTTTTTATACATACTGTATTCTTATATCTGTTTTTCCCTTATCATCAATTTTCATCAATGCATAAGTAGGTTTATGATTTAATTGTCTCGGCTGGCTCACACTTCCCGGATTTACAATGATAACCCCGCCGTAGACAGAATTATCCGGTATATGAGTATGACCATACATTGCAATATTACACTGATTTTCTTTTGCCGCATAACATAATCTGTCTATGCCAAAATTCACACCATAGTGATGCCCATGAGTGATAAAAATACGATTATTTCCAATTTCCAATACATCAAACAGTGGATGTGTTGCATTATAATCACAGTTTCCTTTCACAAAACTTATCTCGCACCCACAGATTTCCTTTAATTGCATCTCCTGACCAATTAAATCTCCCAAATGAATTACCCGACTCACATTATGTTCTTTTCCCATGATTTTACGAACATTATTCAAATTCCCATGCGAATCACTAATTATAACCACTTTTATCATTCGCTTTAAAGTCTTCCTTTCAAGATTTCTTTCATCTGCTCCAAAGCCTTTCCTCTATGACTGATACTATTCTTTAATTCCGGTGCCATTTCTCCTGTCGTCATTTCATACTCCGGAACATATACGATCGGATCATATCCAAAACCGTTCTTACCTTTTTGCTCATAGGCAATCAAACCTTCAATCGTGCCTTTACATGTAACAACCTCTCCATTAGGAAATGCTACTGCAATCGCACAGACAAACCTGGCACTTCGATCTTTTCCCTTTGCATCTTTTAATTTATCAATAATATAGTTATTCTTTATATCATAACTGGTATCCTCGCCTAAAAATCTTGCAGAATATATTCCGGGTGCACCGTCTAAATAATCTACTTCTAATCCCGAATCATCCGCAATGGCAATTTCACCTGTAATTTCCATAACCGTCTTTGCCTTGATAACCGCATTTTCTTCAAAAGTTGTGCCGTCCTCTACAATCTCTACATCAACTCCTGCTGCTTTCATTGTACAAAGTTCCACATCAAAGTCTTCCATCATCATATTAACTTCTCTTACTTTATTTTCATTGGTTGTCGCAAAAATAATCTTCTTCATAATATCCATCCTTTGTGTTTTTTATTTTAATTCATATTCCTTTACATTATATCTTTACTTATTCGCCTGTTAATTAGACGTATATGCCTTCAGACATATATTACATCCCTGCTTTTCAGCTGACTGCCAGTTTAGTCCGCCAGCACTGAAATATCCTTCTCCATCAGACAATTCTACTGTCCCTTCCATAGATTCGGTCTCCATTTCAACTGGAATCATTTTAAAGATTTTATTATCTTTTTTATTTGTCACTTTCACAATAACGCTAAATTTCTGTTCTTCCGCCACGTCATACTTCTTATCCAGCTTAATCGTATAATATCCCTTATTTTTTATTATACCGGAAGCCGCTACATGATTTCTATTATTTAATGAATTGACATCTTTATATTTCGGACAAACAAAAACCTCATATTCTAAATCTGTGGTCGTAGCATAAAAACCTACAGCCTCCACCTGTTCCTTTTCCTCAGCAGTATATACATTTGAAAAATAAACAGTCTGCTCATCTTCAAACCCCATGGAACCGGTCCAGCCACACAAATCACTCTGATAAATATTTTTATAATTATCTGTATCTTCTATCTTTGTGTAACATACATTATTCGTCCCTATCAAATCATCATAATAAGATACATAAAATACACCATGATATCCAAAGTCATCTCCCCAGCTGTTCATGCAGATAAATGCTCCATCACCCTCTATTGTCTGGTCATTAAACAACTCTTTGGAATAATTGTCATCCCATCCTATAATGACCACATCATGATTTGGTTTGTTTTTCCCCTTATAACAGTAAGCGTATTCCGTTTCATTATAATAAACCGATGACATATTTCTGCTGCTCATTGACATATACATTGAGCTCTCTACACCGCCGTATTTATAAACCATATTTTTTATCTGTTTATAATCCTTTTCCGGAATAATCTGAGCCTCCTGTACATGCTTTACACTGTTCCATGTTTTATTGTTGTTCTTAGTACCATAGGGATCATCTTTTTCCAACACAGGACCTTTCCAAGACATGAGATAGGACATAGACATCATATAATCTCCACCATCCTGTATATCATCTGACAATTCATTATTGTAAATCAGATTATTTTCAGAAAAATCATAATTTTCTTCCGGTGTTAATGATGTCTCCAGTGCAGTAAGTGTCGCAAACGCCCAGCATGTTCCATAATTTCCCTGATCTTTCACAGGTACAGCACGT
>CAOXUF010000240.1 GCA_948560485.1 uncultured Eubacterium sp. | reverse complement strand
TTTCTTTAGATGTAGTGAAATTGATTGATCCAGATACTTATAATTTATATGGTGGAACAGTTTATGAAAAGGATGTCTATTTAAGTTATCATCGGTTTGATGATGGAATGATAGCAAAGATAAGATACAAGAAGGATAGTAAAGGACAATGGGTTGTAGGCGCACTTTGGTATGTAGAAGATCATGAACCAATGGTGAAAAATTTAATTGATAAAGATTATCAGTTAATCAAAAACGACAATCCAAACGAGGAAGCAGAATTTTTAGAAAAACGAAAAAAATTAGAAGAAATTACTTTAAATAATGCGAATCAAATAAAACCTGCAAGAGGAAAAATTAAATCAGTTAAACGTATCAGGAAAAACCATATTCTTGTAAAATTTAAGAAATTAAAAAATGCCAAGAAATATCAGATTCAATATGCGGTAAATAAGAAATTTAAGAAAGCTAAAATAAAAACGACGAAAAAACTTATGTACACAATTAAAAAGATTTCTAAAAATAAAACCTATTACATCAGGGTACGAGGTGTGAATGGAACGAAAAAAGGTACATGGTCAAAAGCAAAAAAGATCAAATCTAAAAAGTAAATAATTGAAGAAAATGTTTGATGCTGTCATATGAATGTGGCAGCATTTTTTTGTTAAAATGCAATATAGAAATACTAACTTAATATAATTAAATAAATTGTGAATTATGAAAAGATAAAAATTGACTTTTGGAATGGTTTTACATTGCAGAAATTGTCGAAAAGTATTATGATAAAGAAGGCAAAAAAGCGAAAAGAGGTAAGAAGATGTCGATTCTAACATTTAAGGGAGGAGTTCATCCATACGATGGAAAAGAACTTTCAAAAGATGTGGCTGTTAGAAAGATAAATCCGGGCAAGGAAGTTGTGATACCATTGTCCCAGCATATAGGAGCACCGGCTGTTCCGGTGGTTGATATTGGTGAGAGAGTGTTAAAAGGACAACTGATTGCAGAAACAGGTGGATTTATTTCAGCCAATATTCATTCATCCGTTTCAGGTACGGTAAAGAAAATAGAGAAACGATTAGTTCCAAATGGAAATAAGGAACTTTCTATTATTATAGAAAATGATGAACTATACGAGGAAATGCAGTATGAAGCATCAAAAGAGCCTTGGACGAAGGATTATATCAGAGAGGCTGTAAAGGATTGTGGTGTTGTTGGTCTTGGCGGAGCATGTTTTCCAACACATGTGAAATTAACACCAAAGGATGAAACAGCGATTGATTATGTGATTGTGAATGCTGCAGAATGTGAGCCGTATATTACATCTGATTATAGACGACTGGTAGAACAGCCGGGCGAAGTCATTGAGGGATTAAAGATTATTCTGCAGTTGTTTGATAATGCAAAAGGTGTAATTGCAGTGGAAAATAATAAACCTGATGTCATTGCAAATCTTACAAAGCTTACAGAAAATGAGCCGCGTATTACAGTTGCATCATTAAAAACAAAATATCCACAAGGTTCAGAGCGTCATATTATCTATGCAATAAAGAAAAGGAAAATTAATTCATCCATGCTTCCGGCAGACGCAGGCTGTATTGTAGATAATGTAGACACAGTGTACAATGTTTACCGGGCAGTGAAATTCCATAAACCGCTGACAGAGCGTATTGTTACAGTATCCGGTGACGGAATTCATAAGCCATGCAATCTGGAAGTACCGTTTGGTACGAGTCATCAGACAGTCGTAGAAGAGGCTGGTGGAATGGATGAAAATGTGGAAAAGATATTATCAGGCGGTCCGATGATGGGGCAGGCAATGTTCACATTGGATGTTCCTGTTATCAAAGGCTCTTCGGCATTACTGGCATTCCGATATGACGAAGTGTCTCATGCGACAATGACAAATTGTCTTAATTGTGGTAAGTGTGCAGAAGTTTGTCCGGAAGGTCTGATTTGTGCGAAGTTAGCACAGGCTGCTGCTGCAGATGATATGAAAGGTTTCATTAAGATGCATGGTATGGAATGTATCGAGTGTGGAACATGTAATTATAACTGTCCGGCGAATAGAAATATTACCCAGTCAGTTCGAACAATGAAGAAAAAAGTGCAGGCAGCACGTAGGAAAGGGTAAGTGTGAATAAAAATGTATCATGTATCATCAAGCCCTCACGTAAAAGCAAAAATGACCACACAGTCTATTATGAGAGATGTGATTATTGCATTACTGCCGGCGACAATTTTTGGAATATATAACAACAGTAATTTATTTGGAATCAAATATGGGATTCAATCAGCATTTTTAATTCTTGTAACACTCATTACATGTGTTGCTGCGGAATATATCTATAACAAAATTACTGATAATCCGATAAGTATCTTTGATTTAAGTGCAGTGGTTACAGGAATGATTCTGGCATTAAATCTTCCATGTACGTTTCCGTATTGGAAAGCGGCACTCGGCGGAGCGTTTGCTATTATTATTGTAAAACAGCTCTTTGGAGGGTTAGGTCAGAACTTTATGAATCCGGCGCTTGGTGCCAGATGTTTTCTGATGCTTAGTTTTGCAGGAAATATGACAGCATTTTATCCGGCAGACGTCAGTGGTGTGGATGCCGCAACCAGTGCTACGCCTCTGACTGCATTAAAGAATGTTGGTGAGAGTTCCTCTTCTGTGTTAGATATGTTTGTTGGAACACACGCAGGAACAATCGGAGAGACCAGTATTATTGCATTATTGATCGGTGCGTTATATCTTACTGTAAGAAAAATTATCGATTTAAGAATACCACTTACATATATTGCAGTTTTTGCGGTTTGTATTATGTTATTTAACAAGAGTACAGATATGAATTTCTTAGCGATGCATTTATGTGGTGGAGGATTAATTTTTGGTGCTTTCTTTATGGCAACAGATTATTCCACGTCTCCAATCACAAAGACAGGACGGTATATCTTTGGAATCTGTTTAGGTCTTTTGACAGCAGTGTTCAGAACTTTTGGAAATACGGCAGAGGGTGTTTCTTATGCGATTATTTTCTGTAATCTGTTAGTTCCACTGATTGAAAAATGGTCCATTCCAAAAGCATTCGGTATTGTAAGAACGAAAGGGGGCAGATAATATGATTAAAATAGTAAAGAATACATTGATATTATTTGCGATTACCTTGGTTGCCGGTTTAGGTTTGGGATTTGTATATAATGTTACTTCGGATGCAAGGGCTGAGCAGGAGGAAAAAACAAAACTTTCTGCTTATGAGTCCGTCATGCACGGCATGGATGGTTTTGAAAATGTGAAAATTGATAATGAGTGTGCGAAATATATTGAAAATCGAATGAAAGAAAACGAGAAGGCAGATAATATTTCGACCATTAAAGCTTTTAATGGAACAGTAGATGAGGTTGTTCTGGCAAAGGATAAGGATGGAAAGAATCTGGGATATATCGTGACGGTAACAGACAAGGAAGCATATGATGGTTCTCTGCAGATGACGGTAGGTATTAAAGAAGATGGTACTGTTATGGGAATCTCATTCTTATCATTAAGTGAGACACCGGGACTTGGTATGAAAGCTGACGAAGACAGCTTTAAGTCACAGTTTCAAAATAAAAAAGTGGATTACTTTATATATGAAAAGAGTGGTGCAGAAGGCGATAATGAGATTAATGCAATCAGCAGTGCCACGATTACGACGAATGCAGTAACCCACGGTGTAAATGCAGCTATTTACTGTGTGGATTATATTACAGGAGGTGGCAGATAATGGGAAAAATATTTGAGAGATTATATAACGGAATCATCAAAGAAAATCCGACTTTCGTGCTGGTTCTTGGAATGTGTCCGACACTCGCAGTTACATCTTCGTTAATGAATGGTGCGGGAATGGGACTTAGTACCATGGCAGTGCTTGTCATGTCCAACATGGTGATTTCACTGCTTCGAAAGATTATTCCAAATGGTGTCCGTGTGCCGGCATATATTGTAATTGTTGCAAGTTTTGTTACAATTCTGCAGTTTTTATTACAGGCATATCTTCCATCTTTAAACAGTGCATTGGGGATTTATATTCCGCTGATTGTTGTAAACTGTATTATTTTAGGAAGAGCAGAAAGTTATGCTTCAAAGAACTCTGTTATTTTGTCTGTTTTTGACGGAATTGGAATGGGACTTGGATTTACCATTGCATTGTCACTGCTCGGAGGATTTAGAGAAATTTTAGGCGCAGGAACAATCTTAGGAATGAATATACCGCAT
>CAOXUF010000239.1 GCA_948560485.1 uncultured Eubacterium sp. | reverse complement strand
CCATTCTGGCTGGTGTTCCCGTTTTAAAACGCCGCATTTCAATCCCCATGGAAAGAAGGGAATCTGTTAAATAATTAGCAGCCTGAAGTCCATTTGGTCCTGTATATGTAATTGCCTCGCCACATAAGCATCTGGCCTTTAAATAAGTTCCTGTACATAGTATCACAGCTTTACATTTATATACAGTTCCCGTAAAAGTTTCCAATCCAACAATTTTCTTATTTGCCATTCCAGAAAGACTATTTTTATCTTCCCACAATAATTTACAGACCTCCGCCTGCTTGATCGTTAAATGCTCCTGATTCTCCAAAACACTTCTCATAGAACGGGTATATTCCGACTTATCAGCCTGTGCTCTCAAGGAATGGACAGCAGGACCTTTTGACACATTTAACATTTTAGACTGGATAAATGTCTTATCTATATTTTTACCCATTTCTCCACCAAGTGCATCAATTTCCCTTACCAAATGTCCCTTTGAAGAACCCCCTATGTTAGGATTACAAGGCATAAGTGCAATACTGTCTACACTGACAGTAAATATGATCGTTTCAAGACCAAGCCTGGCACAGGCTAAAGCAGCTTCACATCCTGCATGACCCGCACCTACCACACAAACATCAATTTTTTCTCTCATTCTTCTTCCTTACATCCAAACTATTTACCCATACAGAATTTCGAAAATATTTCATTTACCAAATCTTCTTCTACTTCTTCTCCAACAATTTTACCCAAACTTCTATATGCATTCATCAAGTCGATTGTATAGAAATCTTCCGGCATATTCAAATCAAGACTCCTTTTTACCTGATCAAGGCTTTCCTCCACTTCTTCCAACAAACTTTTATGCCGCATGTTTGTAATCATCAATTCATCATTAAAGGAAATATCTCCTTTAAAAAACATACTCTTAACTATTTTCTTAAATTGATCAATTCCTGTATGATCTTTAGCAGATATTTTAATAATCTCATGACCATCTGCTTTCTTTTTTAACTCATCAATAGAAACCTGATTCTCAAGATCAGACTTATTAAAAAGGATAATACATTTTCTATCCTTTATCATTTCCATAATTTGGAGATCATTTTCATCAAGACAGATGGATGAATCAACAACATAAATAATAAGATCAGCCTCTGATGCATACTTTCTTGCTTTTTCCACACCAATCTTTTCTACAATATCAGTTGTCTGACGAATCCCTGCCGTATCTATAATATGAAGGTTAATTCCGTCTAAATAAACATCTTCTTCTAAAATATCTCTGGTAGTTCCCGGTATTGTAGTTACAATTGCCCTTTCTTCACCGGCTAAAACATTTAATAAAGTTGATTTTCCTGCATTAGGCTTTCCCACTATAACTGCACGGATTCCCTCCTTTATTATTCTCCCATTTTCTGTAGTATTCAGTAATTTTTTTATTTCCTTTAATAGACTATCTACCTTTTCTCCCAATAAATTTGAATATCCATCAAGACTGATATGCTCCGGATCATCCAAAGCAGATTCTATAAAAGCAATTTCGTGTATCATTATTTTTCTGATATCAATAATCTTATCATATACAGCGCCTTGAAGCTGTTTCACGGAACTTTGGAGCGCCAGCTTATTCTTAGATGAAATAATATCCATCACAGCCTCTGCTTTGGACAAATCTATCCTTCCGTTTAAAAAGGCCCTTTTTGTAAACTCTCCCGGTTCTGCCAATCTTGCACCATTTTTTATTACAAGTTCCAAAATTCTCTGCATGACTAAAACACCGCCATGACAATTAATTTCCACCGTATCTTCCGCAGTAAAGCTTTTAGGCGCTTTCATATAAGATACCATTACTTCATCAATGATCTCATGCCCATTTTCGATTATATAACCATAATGAATGGTATGACTCTTCATATCTTTTAAAATATGAATATACCTTTTGTTCACAAAAATACGATCTACAATACTTACAGCTTCTCCGCCACTTACCCTGATAATTCCAATACTTGAGTTATGAAGGGAAGTAGCAATTGCTGCAATAGTACCAAGTTTCGATTCCATGATCAATTCTCCTTAAAGGCAAAAAGGCTGCTGCAGTAGTGTTATGCAACAGCCCATTTCATACTTTATCTTTTTAATGTGACAACAACCCTTCTGAACGGTTCATCACCTTCACTATGAGTAGTTACGTATTTATCATTTTGAAGTGCTGAATGGATAATTCTTCTTTCATAAGGATTCATAGGTTCTAAAGATACAGGACGCTTTGTTCTCTTAACCTTATAAGCAATGTTTTTTGCAAGATTTTCAAGTGTCTCTTTTCTTCTCTTACGATAATCTTCGGTATCGACTTTTACGCGGATGTATTCATCTGATTCCTTATTAACAACCAATGATAATAAATATTGTAAAGAATCCAGTGTCTGCCCTCTCTTACCGATCAGTACACCCATCTCGTCCCCACTCAATTCAACATTAAGATTTCTGTTATCTTCATCATATTGAACATTAATTACTACTACCATGTTCATAGCATCGAATACATCGCTTAAAAACTCTTTTGCTTTATCCGTTATGGTAGATTTTGCTTTCGCTTTAATGACCGCAGGTTTAGAACCAATACCAAGAAATCCTGAGGAACCTTCATCTACTACTATATACTCTAATTTATCACTGGTAACTTCTAACTTTTGGCATGCCTCTGTTATTGCATCAGCAACAGTTTTAGCAGAAATCTCAACATATTCCATCATATTTACCCCCTATTTATTATTTTTTTCATTATACTGTTTCACCATGTTTGCTTTGGCAGCAAGACTTCCGGGCTTTGCATTTTTATTGTAATATTCGGTAGATTTCTTTACAGCTTCATCCTTTTCTTCCTGAGTCAGGTTTGCTGCAGCGTTTCCTTTCGGTTTAGATGAAACATAAGGTTTATTTGCATTTACATTCCTTGTGCTTAAAGTAGCGTTTTTATTTAAAACATTCGGATCAATACCTGCTTTTTCAAGCTTTTTAGCCTGCTTTTCCTTATTTTTCTTAATAACCTCATCAATATCCATTTTATCAATATGCTTATTAATTACAACCTGCTGGACACTACCACAGAACCGGCAATCCAATAAAGCCCCATACCTGCCGGCAGTGTATAACAGAAAAAAGCTGACATGATCGGCATCATGGTATTCATCATCTTCATAGACTGGGCCATGGAATTTTGCTGATCATTTTTATTATCATCCGCATTTGCCTGAGGCATCAACTTTGTATTGATCCATTGTGTCACCGCTGACAATAAAGGAATCATCAAAGCAGCCACAATTAAAAGCCATTGTGTTCCGCCTTCCGCATTCCATGCCTGTCCGACCATATAAGAAGGCGAATTGGCTATACTGATCCCAAGGAAATTATTGTATCTGTCAATCAAACCTCTCTGTATTACATCACCGGCCGCATTTAATTGGCTGAAAATATAATCTCCGTTAAATTGAAGAGCAGAAAGTCCGTAATGTTCCGAAATCGTCGTCATGTCTGACGTAGATAACATGTTTAGGACATCCACAACACCGTTTTGGATATTGCCTTCCGTTATATTTTTACCATACATGCTGACAGTTCTTGCAATGGTTTCCACACCTGAATTTTGTAAAAAATCTGCCTTATCAACCGTTATGATCTTATCAGCAAGAACTCGGAACGTATCCCCTATCTTTCCCACATATGCAGGCATAGCATAAATAACTTTATACAAGGCAAACAAAATAGGCATTTGAATCAAAAGCTGAACGCAGCTTCCACTTGGAGACACACCATACTTTGCATATACTGCGCGGGTTTCCGCATTCATTGCCATCATAGAATCATTGTCTTTTTTATTTTTATACTTTGCCTGTATTGCCTGAAGCTCCGGATTCATTTTAGCGGAAAGCTTTGAAAATTTTTGCTGTTTGATCGTTAAAGGCATCATAAGTATATAAATAACAATGGTAAAAAATATAATGGATAAACCTATATTGGGTATTCCGATCAAATCCAAAACACTAAAAATACCATTCATTAAAACCCCAAGGACCTTAGCAATCGGCCCTAAGATAAGTCCATCATATTGGCTTAAAACAATTCCTGTCAATTTATTTCCTCCTGTTTTTGATTTTACAGATCCATTTTATTATGGAACAGGGTCATATCCCCCTTTTGAAAAAGGGTTACACCTCAAAATTCTTTTAAAACTTAAAAACCATCCCTTTATAAAACCATATTTCTCAATT
>CAOXUF010000238.1 GCA_948560485.1 uncultured Eubacterium sp. | reverse complement strand
CAAAACCATGTGGAAGTTCAGGTAATGTTATTCTGCTTTCATCAGACCAATCCTCAGCCTGTAAAGCTGAATCTGAACATATGTCAGATACTTCCACATTAAGAACATTGGCTATTCGTAGAGCAAAATCAAATCGAATGGCTGTGTCTTTCTGAATAATTGAATATAACGTAGTTGGACTAATGGTTGTTTCTTTAGACAACCATCGCACACTTTTTTGTTGCGCATCCAGTATTTTTTTTAGTTTTTTGCCGTCACCCATTTATTGATACCAACCTTTCTATATTTTCGTATAGTATAACATGATGTACGAAAAAAGTACACAATAAATAATTTTATATACGAAAAATACTTGACATTACGAAATTCGTACATTACAATACTATAACAACCGTACGAAAAACGTAAATAGAGAGGAGGCGAGTGTATGATATACGAAAAATATTTATTAGATGTAAATGATGTTGGAACACTACTTCATTGTTCCAGTAGTTATGCATATAGAGTTATTAGAGATTTAAATAAAGAATTGGCTAAAGGTGGATATCTTGTAGTTTCAGGTAAAATACCTAAAGCCTATTTAGAACAGAAATTATTTGGATTAAAAGAATCAGAAAAGGAGAATTAAGTTATGGCATTCAAAGACAGAGGCACAGGAAAGTGGATTGCACAATGGTATGAACCGGACGTTTATGGTGTAAATAAGCAAAAGAAAAAGCGTGGATTTAAAACACAACGTGAAGCTAAACAGTATGAGTGTGAGAGAAATCTGAAGAAACACGGAAATCTGGAAATGACTATGAAAGTTTTTGTTGAACAGTATTTTCAGGATAAGGAAAATGAACTAAAGCAAAGAACAAAGCAAAACAAGAGATATATGATTGATAGTTATCTTATACCATATTTTGGAGATATGAAAATGTCTGATATAAAACCGGCACAGATTATAGCATGGTAGAATGAAATCTATAAGAAAAATCTGTCAGAATCATATATGAGAATGATTCAAAATCAGTTAACGGCTTTATTTACACATGCAACGAAAATATATGATTTGGCTAATAATCCATGTAAAAAAGTAAAGAGAATGGGAAAAGATGATAAGTGCAGCTTAACGTTCTGGACAGTAGATGAGTACAAGCAGTTTATAAGTACGGTTGATAAGTCAGATAGATATTACATAATGTTTGAAATTTTATTTTGGACAGGAATAAGAGAAGGAGAACTGCTGGCTTTATCTAAGTCGGATATTGATTTTTATAACAACAGAATCAGTATCACGAAAACGTACTATAGAGCAAATGGTAAAGATATTGTTACTACACCTAAAACAGAGCAGTCAGTAAGAGTTGTTGAAATTCCTATTTTTCTTAAAGAAGAAATAAAAGAATGGTGTGACAGACAATATGGATTACCTGACAATATAAGGTTATTTCCTATAGGATGTCGTGCATTACAAAACAAAATGAGAAGACAAATCGAAAAGGCTAATGTTAAGAAAATAAGAGTTCATGATTTGAGACATAGTCACGTTGCCTATCTTATTGATAAAGGTGTCGAGCCATTGCTTATTAAGGAAAGGCTGGGTCATAAGGATATAAGAATTACGTTAAATACTTATGGTCATTTATATCCTAACAAAGCAAGAAGCGTTGCAGATTTAATTGACAATAATCATAATTAAAAAGCCCAAGGCATAAAGCCAAGGGCTGGTTGTAACCGGGAAGATTCCCTTGCTACATTTAACTGACAATTGAATTATAGCAAGAGTTTCTTCCACTAACAAGAAGAATTTGTTTGATAGGAGGAAAACAAAAAAATGAATGGCAATACAATAAATAAATCCTCCAATGTGGAGGACACAGATAATAAAGAAATAGAGGTTATAAGGGATAGCCTAAAAAAACGTCCTGATGGAAGTCCGAGACAAACCATTGAAAATGTCATTGAGATTTTAAATAAGGACCCAATGTTAAAGGATGCAATAAGACGTAATGAACTTTCATGTAAGACGGACATTGTTAAGAAAATGGACTGGAGGAGACGTTCAAAGACTTTTACAGATACGGATTTTAACAACATAATGCTTAGAATGGAAAAGTTTTACGGTATTACAAGAGATAAAAACATTAAGCGTGCAATTGACATTGTAGGCAACAACAACCATTATCATCCCATTATAGACAAGTTGGAAAGTCTGGAGTGGGATGGAAACTCAAGGCTTAGGTATCTGCTACCGAGATACCTTGGAACAGATGAAAGTAATTACATATTTGAAGCAACAAGAATAATGATGATGGGAGCAGTGCACAGAGTTTATAATCCCGGATGCAAGTTTGAATACATGGTCTGTCTGGTAGGTGGGCAGGGAGCAGGCAAGTCAAGTTTTCTAAGACTTCTTGCAATGGAAAATGAGTGGTTTTCGGATGACTTAAGAAAACTTGATGATGACAATGTGTTTCGTAAGATTCAGGGACATTGGATTATTGAAATGGCAGAAATGCTTGCAACCTGTAACGCAAGAAGCGTTGAAGACATTAAGTCATTTTTAAGCCGTCAAAGTGAAACCTATAAGGTTCCTTATGAAACACATCCTGAAGACAGACCAAGACAATGCATATTTGTAGGTTCATCCAATAATGCTGATTTCCTGCCATTTGACCGTACAGGTAACAGAAGATTTGTACCGGTAATGGTAAATAAGGAAAAAGCATTGCATCATCCGTTGGAGGATGAGGAAAAAACAAGGGCATACATAGAACAGTGCTGGGCTGAAATTATGAACATGTATAAAAAGGGCATTAATACAAAGCTTGTATTTAATAAGAATTTGGAAAAGGAACTTATTGAATTTCAGAAGGAATGCATGCCCCAGGATACTCTTGTGGGAATCATTGAAATGTTTCTTGAAATGACGGATGAGGAGTTTGTGTGCGTTCAGATGATTTATGAGAGGGCACTGCACCACGAAAATTGCAAGCCGAAACAGTACGAATCCAGAGAGATTACGAGTATCATGAGGCTTAAATTCGCAGAGCAGTGGGAAGAGGTGAAAAGTCACAGATTCATTAAGGAAGGATATGGAACCCAGCTTGCATGGAGGAGAAAAAAGGAAAATGATTTTGAGAAAATAGAGAAGGATGATGACATTCCTTTTAAGCAGGAAACGTTGGAAAATCTTAAAACTGAATCTGATGAAATGCTGGAGAAAAAGTAAGTGACATGATGTCATTTACTTTTAAAAATGTAAATTTGTTATGTAAATTGGCTGGTTTGTAAAACAGAAAGATAAATTTGTAAATTGGAAATGACGTAAAAAAAAGAGCCAATTTACATCTGAATGACTTCAATCCCTTTATTTATGGGATGTTTTTAAATTTGTAAATTGTAAATTGTAAATTGGCTAAATAAAACTAAAAAAATAAGGTTTTTTAAAGCCGATTTACATTTTCAATTTACGGAAAGGAGATTTGTATGGTTGAAAAGATTAAGCAGATAAAAATAGATGAGGATTTATTTCGAATGATATATCAGTATTTTATATATGGTCATAAGGACGAAACGGAACTGATTAAGGCAGGTCTTAAAGATAAGATGGATAAGATGATTTTGAGAAACATTTATACAGAAAGCAAGACTGCCGAATCGGTAGAGGAGAGAGAAAATGCAAGAAGAAATTACCTTGACATAAAGGAAATCCCGGAGGATTTCCGCTGGTAAATTTCCGGCTTGAATGTTAAAGACCTGCAAGTGGCACTTGCAGGTGGTAGGACAGACAATGGAAAATATAGATTGAGCCATAGCTTTACATGTTGGTGTAGGTGGAAACGATGCTATGGTGATAATCGTACTTTGCGACATGATGTCGTAAAGTTAAGTCTCACACCCGGGTGTAATAAATTCATAAGGCATACACACATACAGTCGGCTGTAAGATAGGTAATGTAAAGATATATAGCCCTCGGCAGAGACCCCGCACTTTTGGTTGTCAAAAGTGCTAGGGGGTTATCAATTATGGCAGAGTCAAATTGATAAGAAACTTACGTTTCCAATATGCTCCGGGCGTACATTTGAAGAATGAAAACGTGGCGGTGTCACCGCACGTAAATACAATAAAAGAGAAGGAGTGAGATTATGGAAAGATTATCATATTCAGCCCATCTGAGCCGGAAGAACAGTGCCATTAACAGCAAGGCAAAACTGGCAGGTGTGGCAAAGCATAATTTACGAAAGTACCACTCCAATTGAACTGGTCAAGCATTTTTGTAACACTAAAACTGAAAAAA
>CAOXUF010000237.1:3166-4303 GCA_948560485.1 uncultured Eubacterium sp. | reverse complement strand
ATCTTTATGAGAAGATAAGACAGAGTAAGCAGGAGAAGTTATTTCACGAGGTTATTCTTCAGATTGGGAATAAAGATGATACGAATGCCAAAAGCGAAGAAGGGCAGCTTGCAAAGGAAATATTGATAGAGTTTATGGAAGATTTTCAGAAAAGAAATCCGAATCTATATGTGTTTTCGGCGTATCTGCATATGGATGAGGAAACACCACACGTTCATATTGATTTTGTTCCTTTTATCCGTAACAGCAAGCGTGGACTTGATACGAGAGTATCACTGAAAGGCGCACTGGCAGAGCAGGGATTTAAAGGCGGCACAAGAAGCGCAACAGAATGGAATCAATGGATAGAATCTGAAAAGCAGGAACTTTCAAAAGTTGCGGAAAGATATGGGGTGCGGTGGAAACAGTTAGGAACGCATAATAAGCATTTATCCGTGTTAGACTTTGAAAAACAGGAGAGAGTGAAAGAAGTCGCAAAATTAGAAAAGGCGGTATCCAGTAATAAAGCGGAATTATCCCACATTATTTATCAGCAAGTCTTGGCTGAAAATGAAATAGAGAAGATAAAGCTGGAGAATGAAGCTGTTCGGCAAGAAACAACGGAGCTTTCTGCAACCAATGATTTATTAAGGGAACAGGCAGATGGATTGATAGAGAACAGAGAAAAGCTGATGTCTGATAATAAAACATTGGAACAGCATCAGAAAAAGTTACAGCAGGATATTGAGAAAATGGCTGATTCTAAAGTAGCGTTGGAACGTAACATACATGCCTATGATGAAGATGCAAGATGGCAGTTGCCGAAGCCAACTGCACTAATGAGCGTAAAGACTTATCGGGAAAAGAACGCTATGCCGCTTGTGGAAAGGCTGAAAGAAATTGTAAAAAGCCTTACGATAAAATGTGTCAATCTGATGGAGCAGATTAAGCAGTTAAAGGCAAAAGTTACAAAACAGGCAGAGGATATTGATTTCTATAAAAGTAAGGCACATCAGCAGTATGTAAAATTAGAACAGTTGCAGGAAAAAGCGGATGATTTTGAGCGTGTGAAACAATATGTCGGGGTAGACAAAATTGATATTATTGTGACAAATGCAAGGGAATTGGAACGAATCGCACAGAGTGAAAAACAGCAGA
>CAOXUF010000237.1:0-3066 GCA_948560485.1 uncultured Eubacterium sp. | reverse complement strand
ATTGTGACAAATGCAAGGGAATTGGAACGAATCGCACAGAGTGAAAAACAGCAGAGCAGAGCGCATGGAATGGGCAGATAAGAAAGGACGGATTGATATGATGGATAATGGAAATTGGAGCGAACAGTATTCTATGGAAAATATTATGGGTTGTGAATACAACATGGATAGCGATTATGTGGAAGTTTATTATTCTGACGGCAATATTTTGCAGTTAAAATGTGAAGAAATAGAAGCTAATCTGCATACTACAGAACAATCGCTTGCAAAGCTGTATAAGCTGTTGGATGATAAGCCGATTGAATATGTTGCGATGGCATTGTCGGGAGAGCTGCAAGCCTATTGTGATATAGAAGCGGATATGGTAAAAGGGATGTTTGGTACGATTGTTCAGGGCTATTTGAAGCAGGGATACAGTAAAGCTATGGCAGAAGCGTTGGCAAGAGAATTTTTTAGATATGAAAGTTGAGGGATAATATGACAGATACAGAGAAAAAAGTAATAGTGCGGTTATGTACGAAGATTTTGACGGAAACAGATTTATATGAAATGGATATGGAAGTGCGGAATTTAGTTGATTGGATATGCGTTTCGGAGCAGATGAAAGAGAATAACAATAAAATTCGCAGCCTGACAAGGGAATACAAACAGATAGAGCCGGAGTGTCGGGAGGGCATCAGAGAAAAGTTAGAACACATGAAAAAACTGTGTGAGGAGCGTAATAGTTTGTATGAGAAGCAGAATGAGTTAAAGGGGCAGAGAGAGAAGTTGGAACGGAATTTTATCTGGTAGAAGGTGAGGGAGAAAATGGTATTTCTATGTCCTTTCGTAAGATACTAATCTCTATATAAGGAATAGGTAATTTTTTAGACGTTGTAGATAGGAGACAGTATTTTTTCTTTTTATTGAAAATCATATAGACATGGTGCTAGCACCATGTAGCGAGGGAAGATTAATGGTGACATAATATTTAGAAACGATGTTTAAAGTTGATGGTTGCGGTACGTTGAATGTGGTATCTAAAAAATATCACTAATAGCGATAAAATATCTTGACTTTTTCTGCTTATGTGTTATACTGATAGTACTTTAACAAATAGGTATATCCATCCAGAAGATGTAACGTGAGCGAATTGCTTGGAAGGGAAACCTTAAATTTAAACCGGGGAGCGAGTATCATGCGTGTTCCATATGGTATGTGCGCATTGTCACATCACATACTGCAGTATGGTATATAGCGTTCTCAAAGCGTGTGGATGGAACACGCTTTAATGATGGATTAGTTTGTGATTTGAAAAAAGACCTTGATTCGAATTCCTTTCTTGGATGGCATCTTTGATTATAAAGATGAGAAAGGAGGCGAAACTATGAAAAGGTTTTGCAGAAAAGTTAAAGTGTTTTTCAAATCCGGCATTGAAACGGTGGTAGCATTCTGTAGAAATAACAAGAAATCAATCGTAAGGTTGGTTGGCAAATTTGTTATCTATGTTTGCAAAACCATTATTGAGTTGATTTTAGATAACTTGTTTTAGTGCCAACTAATCTATTTTTTATGCATAGATAGAGAAGGGAAGAACTATGGTTGGAGAAGCACTTAGATTATTACGGATTTTTAATGGATATAAATCTGCTGAATTAGCTGAGAAACTTGGAATTTCTCAAAGCTATGTTTCGGAGATAGAAAATAATAAGAAACAGCCGACAATGGATATATTAGATAGGTATGCCAGTGTATTTGAAATGAAAAAATCAACATTATTATTATTTGCAGAAGCTTTGGAAAATGATGTTGAAGTACAAAATGATAAAAAACAGAAAGTGGCATTAGCGGGAATGAAATTATTGAAAATACTTGAAAGAGTTGGAAAGTTTGAAGATGAATAAATGTTATCCAATAGAGAACAGCCCATTGTATCGGTTGAGGAATAGAAGAAAGCTAGCGGAATTTTTAAATCTGCCTAAAAACTATTTTAAGGGAAAACATACCTATTGTTATAATGAATTTTCAAGACCGAAACCCAATGGAGATGGAGAAAGACATTTTACTGTACCGCCAGAAGATTTAAAGGGTATACAAAGACATATTTGTAAACTATTTAAACGAATTATAACGCCAGAATGGGTAATGTCAGGTAAAAAATCATGTAGTTATATTACAAATGCAGAGGTGCATTTAGAACATAGATTTGTGAAAACAATGGATATATCAAAATTTTATGATTCAGCGCAGCGAAGCAGAATCTATCAAATGTTTTCACAAACTTTTAATATGGCGTCTGATATTGCATGGATTATGACTGAGTTAGTAACATATAATGGAACATTGCCAACAGGAAGCCCCTCTAGCCAACTAATTATATATTGGACATACCATAGCATGTTTCAGAGAATAAATGAATTAGCAGAAGAATATAATTGCTATTTTTCGCTTTACGTAGATGATATGACATTTTCCTCTGATTTTCCGATTAAAGCTACCTTGAGAGATGAGGTTTCCGATGTATTAAGAAAGAATGGGCTATTGGCAAAAAGTAAAAAGGATCATTACTATCAGGTAAATGATTTTAAGGTGGTTACCGGAGTTGGAATAAAGCAAGGGAAAAAGGTTGTGCTTAATAGTAAGCGTAAACAAATAATAGAGTTATATGCAAAATGTAAAAAAAGCAGTAATATATATCAAATTGAAAAGCTTAACGGAACCTTATGTTCGCTAAGACAAATAGAACCAGATATCTTTCCGGAAATATATAGGTACGTCCATAGCTATGAGCAGGAGCTAAAGAAATTATCAAGAGACAGATTTTATAGGTCTAAAAGGGAAAAAGGTAGGTATCTTTCTAAGCACATACATAATGTTGGCATTAATACGGAACAAGGATTTGATTAATTGAAAAGAAGGTAAACGATGTTAGATTGCATTATTGAACGTACAAACAGATATATTGATGATATGCCGAAAAAAGAGCGTAAAAAATATGGTCAGTTTTTTACAAGTAAAGAGACAGCACGTTTTATGGCTGGACTATAGATCGGAAGAGCACACGTCTGAACTCCAGTCACGAGATTC
>CAOXUF010000236.1 GCA_948560485.1 uncultured Eubacterium sp. | reverse complement strand
ATCTGATCTGTTTCTGTAATATCGCCACTGAATTTAGTTTCATTCTCCACACTGGATATTGAAATCATCTTGTTTTCAATAGCTTCCACAAGATTAGCCTTTTTCTTTGAATTTAATCTGAAAAATACTGTCAACATACTGCTATGTTTATGTAAGTCTCTTGTAACTGTTATGTAATTGGCAAACCATGAAATTAATCATGATCTGCCAACTTTGATATTAAATCTTCAAAAATCCAAGTTCTACGACTGTGCCATTCCTAAATCCAATCTCCAAAACATCCGCTAAAACATCATCTTCTGTTTCGCCTGTTCTAACAGTAGCTTCACATCTTGTAACTTCTTCATAGCGAATTGTCACATCATCAGGAACCAGTGATACTAATGGTGACGCATAATTACTGATGATTAATTCTGCCTTTGTAGAATCTTCCACTATTTCATATATCTCTGAAGCAATATGGAAATTACAAATTGCTTTCCTGTTACTTGAATCCAATGATACTGTTACAACTAATTCCTTTTCTTCATGTTCTCCAAAGAAATCTTCTACTGTTTGTTTGATTTTTTCTCTTGTTAATTCCATACTTTCATTCCTCCTCAACTTTTAATATTTTCTCTACTTCTTCTGTACTTACACCATCAGCAACACGCAAATAAACACTAATAATAATCTCAGTATCAGGATTCATCCGTCCAGTTTCAGCTATGTAACCATTGGTTCGAAAATCTCTCTCATAATGCCAACCAACAGCATCAGCAAATATACCAGACTCACAAAGGAAACTGAAATTCTCTGTAAATCTATCAGTATCTATGATCTCTGTCTTTCTGGAAGTCTTATAATAAACTTCCGCTTTTGTAATATGTAACAGATTATTTGTGACTACTGAATTTAATTGTCTTGTTGTGGTTCGTTTTTCTCATGATTTCCTCCCACTATAAATAATATTTCTTCACAAATTGCTCCAATTCTCTTATCATTTCATCTTTTACAGATGGTCTAATATGTCCTACAAAATCAAGCTGTACCCTTAAAGTGCCGTTAAGTTTGGTTTCATCCCTGATCTTTGCTATGCCTTGGATATTACCGTCTTTATCTAAACATGGTATTTCCTTTTCTTCGCCAATAAGATCATATATAGATTTTCCCATATATAATACTTCTCCTTTTCGTTTTAATAGTTTATTTGCTTTATGGGCAGTATCTATGACACAATACTGCCCTATGTTGTTACTTCTACAAACTGACTACAAATTTTTTTGATTTTACTTGTGCTTCTTCTAAAAGTTCATCTGTCTTTTTCAGGATCATATTTAAAACTTCAAAAATGTATTCTTCATCGCCCTCAATATCTGATTTCCGTGTATACTGTAAAAACGATGATAATTCTTGTGCATGTTCTGCAACAAAACTGGCATACATATCGTCTACAATCTTTTTATCAGGCAAGCCGCATTGTGGATATAATTCATGTACTACTATCGCTTTTGCCTCTCTGTCACCATCCGCAATATGTTTCTGGCTACGTTCATACAAAGTAATATCTTCGCTTTCTTCGTCAACCATCAAACCATAGAACATATTTGTAAAGTTTCCCACGTAATACATAGTGTCACGTATAGATGCCTTATCATCTGGTGGTGTAATATCAAAACGCAACGAACATAGTGCATCCAGATAACTACAGCCTTTTATGATAATACATTTGGAAAGGTCATTAGTTATCAAACCGTGTTCCACCCAATCAAAGCGTTTTGCTATTAATTCGAGTATTTCCTTGTCACATTCCTTTAGGTTTGGGTCATGCTGTATCTGGTCAATAGGAATCTCCTTTCTGCCTGCATATATAAAATTCTTCTTGCTATTTGCCCGCCTTTGTTCTTTTGCCTGTTTTCTTCTTTGTTCCCTGTTCATAATTAAATTCCTCCTCATTTATTTTGTTGGGTGAGACAGATAATCCCACCCATTGTTTACTAATGTATCTACATCACTCTCACAAAAACAATAAGTGTCTATTACTCCTTTTCTTTTTAGGTTCCCTTTTGACTGTTTTCCATTGTGGAATATACACTTCATTCAAATATTCAGATAATATTTCTACATCCGATTGCTTTAAACATTCCATTCCACCTTTAAATCTGGATAAATCATTTACGTCTATACCAATATTTAAAGCTATAGCTTTTAACATCAAGCCTTGATTGGCAATCTCGATTAGCTTGTCTCGTACTGAGTCGTTGTTGTGTGCCATCCTTTACCTCCAAAATCACTTTATTTATTGGGCAGGATATTTACATCCCACCCAATATATACCTGAAATTACATACACATTTCATAGATATTACTTTGATATTGCTCTGACATTTACTTGTCATTTACTCATTTCTTGCATCTTTTTACGCATTCCTGCTAATTTACTGGAAACTTTCTTCTCAGGTATAGCTTTTGACTCTTTTTCTTCCATAAAATCCAAGTTTCCAAGTTTACTGACATGTTTTCTGTCTCTCTGCCGTTCTTCATAAGCTGTTTTTGCTATTTCTCCGAGTTTTGCAACATGTGACACTGGATAATCCAAACCGCTAACGGCAACTAATGTACTTCTTCCGTTATATCCTTCAAAGACATTTTTAGGTTTTCCGACTTCCGCAATGATACTATCCTTTTCAATATCTGAATTGTTCCGTCCAGCGTGGATAATGGCGATATTCTCACAAATCTTATTACTTTCAATCGGTGCAAAGATACCGTCCTTTGTCAACTTCTGCAATAACAACGCCTGATCTAAACTCTGATTTTCCTTTGCTCCCATCAGGCTAATAACCATCATCCCACCGTCTTTTAACATTTCAAGCCGTTCTGATTCATCAAAGTTGTTTAACTCACCATATGAATCATTGGTTAGGAATGTATCAAGGAACTTTGTAAAGGTACTGTTCAGACTTGTATAATCTTTCCCACTGTTATTATTGATGAAAAACGTAGCTCCAAGCCCTTCAAGTTCCTGTAACTCAACTACCGCCTGATATGCGTTTCTATGTTTTGCAATCGGTTCATCCTGTGACGGTAACGCAATAACAGGACACACAATTTTATTTGATTCTTCATCCTGTGCCAAAAGCATTTCCGTTACAATAGTTGCACATCCTGATCCAGTAGAACCACCACCGCCGAAAAATACAAACACTATTTCTTCTTTAATGTTTTCAATGAAGTCGATAAACGCACTGTTTTGTACAAGACAATCTTCTGCTCGTTCCCGATGACCGCCGAATCCGTCAAATCCTTCCAGACGTAATTTAGGAATATCCCCAAGTGCCTTTAAATCCTGTTCACTTCCATTCGCTGCATCACCTTTGTACCCTAATGCTATAAATTCTTTCGCTTGCTTACCTCCATAGCACCCTAAACCTAACATTCTACATTTTTCCTTCAGATTCATTCTTATTTTCCTCCTTCAATGATTCAATTATTTTGATTGACTTTTCCGTAAGATAATAGGTATCGGCATGATCATCCAATATGCCTTTTTCCAAATATCCATTGCCAACAAGTTTCTGCATCTTTTTCCAAACTGTTGTCCGTTTCCCTAACGAACCTTCATAATCATCTGAAATTTCTGTTATTGTCATTCCATGAAAACGGTCTTTACATCCACCAACATATAATGATTCCAGAATCATGTAATCGATACGATTCAGTTCATATGTTTGTATCACATATCCATTTCCTTTTCTACGTTTCATTTCATACACATATATCACACCTTCCTTTGACATAATTCAGATATCACATATACACCTCATTGAGATATATCTGACATTCACCCTAAAACCCAAAAAATAATTGGCTTTTAGCCTGTATCATGTATTTCTACCTTTTTTACTTCTGTTTTCTTCTTTTGGTACGGATAGATGCTACAAACACACATCCGACACTCTGGATTGTAAGATTTACAACCGTAACACTTTTTTCGTTCCCAACTCTTCTTACTCAATATCTACCACTCTCCTTTAATATTTATTTCTCTAAACTACACTGGTTTTGTCTTTCAATAATAAATACACTTTTTAAAAGTGCTTTTCCCCACTTTGAGAAAAATTTTTTCAATATCTTTCCTCTCGTCATTTGATGTTAAAAAAATTCTTCTGCTCATAACTATCTTCTACTTTTCAAATAGATTCTTTATGTACAATTTATAAATAATAAGATTTTTCAAAATTTTCCATGGAACTTAAAAATAACCATAAAAATTTTGTATTACTGCCAATAGTTGCTAATGGAATATTTGCTGAAACGCTTGACTTGCTACTTGAAAAATGATTAAAT
>CAOXUF010000235.1 GCA_948560485.1 uncultured Eubacterium sp. | reverse complement strand
CTCGTGACTGGAGTTCAGACGTGTGCTCTTCCGATCTTAGGAGTATTTCTATACTTTTTGCTTCGTAGAATGAAAGAATTGAGAACTGTACAATAACTCTTTGAAAATTCCGATTTGTCGATGTGGGAGAGATATTTCGCTACCAGAGTGATGTATATAGGAAATACATCACTTTCCCACAAAACATATTTAGGATTTACATATATAAAACATGATTCTTTAAGTTTTTCCATGTATTTTCAACAGACTATTCTGCTTTATAATACGAATTTACATATATTAATTCTTATTTTTTTTAATATATATGTAAAATATTTTCATTTGTTATAATTTTTAGAAACTTTTACATATACGTTCTCCAGATTTTAAAAAATATATATGTAAAAAGTTTTTACTTGCCACATATTTTCAAAATTTTTACATATATGTTTTTCGGTCTGATAGAAATATATATGTATATCAAAGCAATATACTTGGAAACATTAAATTTCATAAATTGATTTGTATAGAAAAAAGAGTATTGGGAATTAAGCTAAAATGTGATTTACAAAATCAGATTTTAAGACTTACCTGAGAAGAATGCATCAGGCATTCTTCAAAGATGAAGTCGGTGCTTAATAATCAACACTCTTTTTTCTATCTACAAATGTTTATAAAATTTCGTTTCCAAGTATATTCCTTTGGTATTCGTTCGCCCCTACAAACCACAATTTACTGATACTGACTGTTATACAGGTTATAATAAAAACCTTTCTGTTCCAGCAGCCCCTCATGACTTCCCTGTTCAATAATTTTTCCGGCATTCATTACCAAAATAACATCTGCCTCTTTAATTGTAGAAAGCCTATGAGCAACAATAAATGTTGTACGCCCCTGCATCATTTTATTAAATGCCCGCTGAATACGGATTTCCGTACGGGTATCAATCGATGAAGTCGCCTCATCCAATATCAGCATAGGTGGCAGATTTAACATTACTCTTGCAATGCACAAAAGCTGTTTTTGTCCCTGTGAAAGATTTCCTCCATCCTCTCCTATAACCGTATCATATCCTTGTGGTAAACGTTTGATAAAACTGTGGGCATGACTCTGCTTTGCCGCCTCTATAATCTGATCTCTTGAAGCATCAGGATCTGCCATAGCAATATTTTCTGCAACAGTAGCATTTCTAAGCCATGTTTCCTGAAGTACCATACCATAAGAATCTCTTAAACTTTTTCTTGTAATATCCTTAATATTTTTATTATCAACTTTAATTTCCCCTGTATTTACATCATAAAAACGCATCAACAGATTAATAATTGTAGTTTTTCCACAGCCGGTCGGTCCAACAATTGCTACTCTTTGTCCCGGCTCAATATGAAGATTCAAATCTTTAATCAATTCTTTATGCGGTTCATAAGAGAAACTAACATCACATATATCTACTTTGCCCGAAACGTCTGTTAAAACAGTATCTTTTGTTTCCGGAATGTTGGCAACCGGCTCTTCTTTCATAACAGAAAATACCCTTGCTCCACAGGCCAATGCATTCTGTAGTTCCGTGACAACTCCTGAAATTTCATTGAAAGGTTTTGTATACTGATTTGCATAACTAAGCACCGTCATCAGTCCACCTACGGTAATGCCTCCTGTAATAATCGCCTCAAGTCCACCACTGATTGCAACACCCGCATACACAATGTTGTTTACAAAACGGGTACTTGGGTTTGTAATAGACGAGAAAAAGGTTGCTTTCACATTAATATTATTTAATCTGTCATTCGTATCGTCAAACGCCGACATCATATTCTCTTCCTGTCCAAATGCTTTTACAACCTTAATTCCACCAAACACTTCATCTACAATTCCGGTCTGCTCCCCACGAATTTCTGACTGTTTCCGAAACATATAATACGTTCTTTTCGCAATAAAACTTGCTACAAAGAATGAAACCGGTGTAATGCATATAACAACCAATGCAATTTTCCAGTCTATCTGTATCATAAATACTAATGTAAAAAGTATTGTAATAATCCCAGTAAACAAATTAGAGAATCCCATTAAAAGTCCGTCTGCCAGCTGGTCTACATCTGTAATTACATTATTAACAATATCTCCACTGGAACGGGAATCTATATAACCTACCGGCAGTTTCTGAATTTTTGCAAACACCTCCTGCCTGATGTCACGGATAACATTGAATGTAATACGATTGTTGCATAATCCCATAATCCACCATGCGATAGCTGCAACGATTGTACATACAAAAATCTGACCAATCACCCCCTCTAAACCATCAAAGTTTACTTTTCCCTGTGCAATAATTTGGTCTGTTCCATAACCAATCAGTCTTGGAATATAAAGTGACAATACCACATATACCGATGCAAAGATTACTGATGCCAAAATCATATACCAATACTTTTTAATTCTTGTAAGCAGCTCTCTCATGGCTGATTTTTGTGAAATAATATTTTTCATTTATCTGCCCTCCTTTGCTGTCTGCTTAAACTGAGACTGATATATTTCTTTGTAAACATCACAATCTTCCAATAATGTTTCATGCGTGCCTAAGCCAACAACTTCTCCATCATCTAATACAATAATCTGGTCCGCATGCATAATGGAAGACGTCCTCTGAGAAACAACAAAAGTTGTTACACCCTCTATCTTTTTTATTTCTGTTCGAAGCCTTGCATCGGTTGCAAAATCCAATGCCGAAGAACTGTCATCTAATATAAGAATTTCCGGCTTTCGAACCAAAGCCCTTGCGATTGTAAGTCTCTGTTTCTGACCTCCTGAAAAATTTCTTCCGGCCTGTGCTACTTCGGTATCCAATCCCTTTTCTTTTTCCATAACAAAATCATAACTTTGGGATTTCTTTAATGCATCAATCAACTCTTCTTCTGTGGCATCACTCTTTCCCCACAAAAGATTGCTTCGTATCGTTCCCTGAAAAAGAAGAGATTTCTGCGGAACAACACCTATCTTCTCCCTCAGCGCTGACTTTTTAAATTCTCTGATATCAGAACCTTCAATTTTTACAACACCTTCTGTCGCATGATAGAACCCCGGAATCATATTTACCAAAGTTGTTTTTCCACAACCGGTTCCTCCGATTACACCAATTGTCTCACCTGCATTTACCCTCAGATTTACATTTTCAATAGAATTATCTCCTGCCCCCTCATATTTTAAGGAAACATTATCAAATTCAACTTTTACGGTTTTATCTGCACCCTCTGTTAATGTACCATAATCTAAATCTGCCGGTATATCAAATATATCATTTACACGTCTGGCACAGGCAAAAGCTTTTGTCAGATTGATGATAAGACTTGCCAATTTTATCAGCTCTACCAGAATCTGGGACATATAATTTACTAAAGCAACAACCTGTCCCTGCGACATAGAGCCGGTCTGAACTCTCTGTCCGCCAACCCAGAGAATTGCAATAATTGCAAAATTTACAACAATATAAGTTGCCGGATTCATTAATGTAGATATTCTTCCAACAAAAATCTGGAACTTATTTAAAATTGCATTCTCTTCATTATAATCTTCAATCTCATCATTTTCCTGATTAAACGCCCTGATAACTCTTGTTCCACTTAAATTTTCACGTGTACTGGACATTACTTTATCAAGCATTCCCTGTACCCTCTTGTAAAGAGGAATTGTAATCAGCATAATTCCATAGACAATTACGGACAATGCGGGAATAGAAATAACAAATACCATTGCTGTTTGCACATCAACTGTAAATGCCATAAGCATGGCACCAATTACAATAAACGGTGAACGAAGCAGCAATCGAAGCACCATATTTACCTGTGTCTGAATCTGATTAACATCTGCTGTCATTCGGGTAATAAATGTTGATGCACCATATTTATCTATCTGCGTATATGACAGACTCTCAATATGCCCAAATAAATCATGGCGCAGTTTTTTTCCAAACCCTGCTGATGCTTTTGCCGCAAAATACTGTGCCGTAATAGAAAATGCCAATCCTACAATTGCTAAAATTAAAAGGACACCTCCCATTTTCCACACATATGGTATATCCCTTTTTGCAATTCCTGAATCAATAATAGAAGCCACCACCAGTGGAACCATTAAATCAAAACATGCCTCCAACATTTTAAATAATGGTGCTAAAACAGACTCTTTCTTATAACTATTCAAATATTTAAGTAACCGAAACATATTTTTTCTCTCTTTATCTTTATTCTTCTTTCTGAAATTTTTAACTCTTCATTCTTAACTGTTAATAATTCCCTTTTTCCTAGACAAGTATACGTTACAATTAAAAAAAAGGCAAATTCTGGTTTATAGGGGAGTGACTTTCCTGCTGAAGAAATACAGACAGAGATTATCTTCACCTC
>CAOXUF010000234.1 GCA_948560485.1 uncultured Eubacterium sp. | reverse complement strand
AACGGGTTTCCTTTATAAAGGGGGTACATCAGAATGAATATTTTGAAAAGATACCGACTGAAAAAACAGCAAAAAGAGTTAGTGCGTAGATATGCGATATTGGAACAGTTGCAGACAGAACACAGTGGAGATGAATATTTTTACAGGTATGCGCAGAAAGAAATGGATGCCATCGACGAGGAAGCAGAGCAGATACGCCATGTGTTAGAAATGGGGTGCTGTGAATGAGAATGACAGGGCAAGAAGAATTTACCGCATTAGAGCAATACATAAGGTCACGCAGTAGTAAGGTAAAAAGGAGTGGTAACGGTATTATTTTTAACTGTTTCTATCACAATGATAATTTACCAAGTGCCTCTATGAAAATTGGAAGAAATGGGATGCCTATGTGTTATTGCTCTGTGTGTGGAAGTATTTATCATCAACTAAAGAAAGATGCTGGATTGTGGCAGGATAAATCCGATAGCGGAGGGTTTACACCATTTGAAAAGTTTCTTTATTACAATACAGAAGATGAATATAAAATGTACGATTTTGTGACAGAAAAATATTTATGTTCACATTTTCGCATGAAAGACAAAGAAAAACAGGGTTTTCCAAGAGGTATAAGAGACGGCGAACACGTTACAAAGGGAACAGATGGAGTTGATACAACTTATGCGGTTTTCTGTAACGGACATTTAAAGGAAGTGAAGAACGCCATTGAGAAGAAAAGTCTTGTTTGCTATACAGAGGGAGAAAAAGACACTAAATGTTTATGGAATAATGGTTGTATCAGTTTCACTTGCGGAGGTACAAACACTTTTAAAAAAGAGTTATTACCATATTTAAAGGGTGGTAGATTTGCAGTATTTGGCGATAACGACAAAGCCGGAATTGCGGATGCGGAGCGTATTACAGCATTACTAAATACGGTAGGAATTGCAACCATGATTATACCGCCAGAAGTGCCAGAAAAGGGCGATATTAGTGATTATATGAAGAACCACACAAAGGAAGATTTGCAAACATTGATTGAAAATGCACTCAATAAGAGTACCGTTAAAGAATCCGTAAGGCATGTAGAGAACCGAAAAATTAATCTCGTGGACAAGCTGATTGAACTGGATGCTGCTAAAAACTATGCAACAAATGACAAAGGGAGCGCAGAACTGTTTTCCACTGTATTTAAAGATGTAAGCCGGTATAATCCAACGCAGAAGGATTGGATGTACTACAACGGTATTAAATGGGTATCAGATACCGAGGGAATGAGGGCGAAAAGGAATGCTAAAGAATTAGCAGATGCTCTGTTATCTTATGCGGTCAGTAATCCCGAATTAGATGAAAAACAGAGAGAAAGCTATCTGAAATATGCATCACGCTTAATGAATTATCGTGATAGAAATACAATGATAAATGACGCAAAGGACTTGAATTATTTTGAAAATGAGGAACTCGACAAAGAAGATTTTCTCTTAAATTGCAAGAATTGTGTCTTAGATTTATCGGGAGATAAGCCAACGATATTAAAGCATAATGCTGATTTATTATTGTCAAAGGTTTGTAATACTAGTTATGAGCCTGCTGCCCAATGTCCACTATGGAAAAAGACTATTTCTGAAATCATGGAGGACGATAGTGGAAAAATAAAGTATCTGCAAAAAGTTTTTGGCGTATCCCTAACAGGATGTACAGCAGAGGAAGAATTATATTTCTTTTTTGGCGGTTCTACGAGAAATGGGAAAAGTACAGTTTGTGAATCGGCTTTATTTATATTGGCGGACTATGGAGCGACAATATCCCCAGAAACTTTAGCAGTCAAACAAAATAAGGACAGCCGGACGGCGTCACCGGATATCGCAAAATTGGCAGGGGCAAGGCTTGTTATTGCATCGGAGCCGCCAAAGAGAATGATATTTGATACTTCGCTTGTAAAAACACTGACAGGACGAGACCGGGTAACAGCTAGATTTCTGCATCAGAATGAATTTAGTTTTACACCTAAGTTTAAGTTGATTTTGAATACAAATTATTTGCCGACAATCACAGATAATACCATTTTCAAAAGTGGACGTGTACGAGTGGTTAGTTTTAATAAACATTTTGAAGAGAGTGAGCAAAATAAGAAGTTAAAGGATGATTTGAAAGCAGAATCAGCAGGAATTTTGAACTGGATGATTGAGGGGTTATATTTATATCGCCGGGAGGGATTAACGCCGCCTGCTGCCGTACAAGGTTCTACAGAAGAATACGAAAATGATTCTGATAAGATTGGGCGGTTTATCTCTGAATGTTTGGTGAAGTCCGACAAGAATGTATCTGCGAAGACAGTCTATGAAACTTATTCAAAATGGTGTTCGGCTTCTGGATGTGGAATAGAAAACAAAGGAAATTTTTTTACAGAATTAAAGGTAAAGGGCATATTTGCGACAAGTGGAACTGTTAATGGAAGAACTGTAAGAAATGTTGTCAAAGGATATGAACTAGCAGAAGATGATTTTGTTGCAGTAGATGATGATACCCTACTTCCATTTGACTGACGAAGGGATAAATGTGCAAGCTGTGTATTCTGTACGTAAGGGTATATAGAGTTGATTTTTAGAGCCTTACATATGAAATACACAGAATGCACAAATCCAGTAAAATCAACGGTTTCAAGCACTTTAGTGAATTGAAGTGTGCAAAATGAATGTAAGCAATTTTACGGTTTTTGTAACGGAATTTCAGAAAGAGAGGAAAACATATTATGGGTATTATTCAGTTGGCAGATGTTCCAAAGTGTAGTTGTGAAGTGGCGATGTTTTATCACAGATACAGAGAGCCAATTTCAAGAATCAGGACGATAGAGCAGAGAAATCATATGCTTTCTGTCATGCAGGAAGATTTTGAAAGACACATCAGAGCATATCCGCAGGAACGGAACGAATATTCAGAAACGTATCAACTATTGAAAAGAAAATGCATGGAGGTTTTGTGATGGTGAGTGATGAAGAATTAAGACGTATTTATAACTTATTTACGGATTGCTGGCGTTACTTTAAGAAATATGTGGATGTGAGTGACGAGGATATTTATTGGGAAAATGTCGTTGGTGAATCCGGCGAACTATCAAAGAAATATAACAATGATAAGTTTGCGATTGCTTTGATTTTGGCAGTTGTTAATGAATTTGAGCGGAAAGCAAAGGAGTTGAGGAAAAATGCGGAAACACAGTAAGGAATATAGCAGCTACATGAAGTCGGACGCATGGTCGGCAAAGAGGGAAGAACGCCTACAGCTTGACGGTAACCGTTGTGTCATGTGCGGTAGGCCAAACGGATTGCAGAAAGACGGTGTAACGCCTGTTTTGCAGGTTCACCATATCTGTTATTCCAATCTTGGAAACGAACCTATGAGTGATCTCGTTTCACTCTGTCCCGGATGTCACAAAAAAATCCATAAATATTATCGGAGACTTCGTTCATGGGAGGATAAAGAAGTAGTTGCAAGGGCGTAAAAATTCAAGTACATCACATGTGTACAAATTATAAAAAGGTAAATATGTAGAAAGTAGGGATAGTATGAGTGATATTGAAGAAAAGAAGCGTTTTATGGTGCGGCAATGGGAAGATTTGAAGAAATCTGGCGGTGTGACATTCAGCTTAAACCAGATGGAGCAGATTTTACAGGGAGGTGATGGAACTGTGTTGACGCGAGAAGAAGTAATGAGAAAGGTTATAGACTATTTTAATAGCTGTGTAAAAGTGGTTCTTGATGAAGATACGCAGGAAAAGGTTACTACATGGGTGCGTAATCCTACAAAATCCGGCCTTGCATTATGTTTGGGAATTGATAAACAGACATTGCTTGATTATGTTAAGGGCGTTAATTCAGATGGGAAAGCCTATAGCCGAACAAATCCAGATTATAAACGGATTGTTGCTACAGAGGATTTTGATATTTTACAAAGGGCTTACAGTCTGATAGAAACATTTTATGAAGAAAAACTTGGTGAAAACAGAAATAATGCCGGAACCATCTACTGGCTTAACAATGCTAATAATACAAAATGGAGCAATGAGCAGGAATTTAAGTTCGGAACGATAGACCAGCCGGAACGCAGGGTATTAACTGCTGCCGAACTGCCAAAACTGGGAGAACCTGCAACTCTACAGAGCGAGGATTTACCAAAATTGGGAATGAAACTGGATTATGGGGAGGAAGAGGATGAGTTTTAAAGCATATGTTGAAGAAATCCTACAAAATGAGGTTTTAAGCGTGGTTAGGCAGCAGGGATATGTTCTTGAAACTGAAATCTGCACTATGGTATGTGAAAAATACAATCTCCACTTATACATAGTGCGTGCAACGCTTAGAAGAATTTATCCCGAAATGTCATTATTGAAAAGGCGTATGTCAGACGATTTGAAGCGGTTTTACGGATTGGAAG
>CAOXUF010000233.1 GCA_948560485.1 uncultured Eubacterium sp. | reverse complement strand
CCCGAAAAGTTCACTTTTAACTTGTACTTTTTCTTGACATAGTACCACCCTGAGAAGAGCCTTCACTTCCGCCATATATCCAGCACCCGCTTTCTCCGCTAACACCGCACGAATTTCTGCTAATTTTATCTGCTTTTCTCTTTGTTCTACTACGTCCATCTCAACACCTACCGTTCTATTATCCATAGCTACATATGAAAGTATCTGCCGATCGTCTGTACAAGAACACTGATTCTTTATAACTACCTCATAAATAACATAATTTCCACCCTTATCTTTTTTAATTTCTACACTATTTCCTCTCATAAAAATATCATTAATATCCTTTATTAATTTTTGATCCTTTTCGCTCATCTTACACCTCCTGCCTTTCACAGACGAGTAGTCTGCTACTCAGCTCCACCTATAAATTACTTTAACTATTTCAATTTCAATCGCATCCCTCACCACTGCAGTATTCTCAACTCAAACGTAATCTGCCCCATGGACGTTATTTAGTTCCCTATCATATTCATACCTGTTCCTCCTGTTTCCAAGGCGAGCAGCCCCGTACTTCAAATCATATAATTTAACGATACGTTACATTTAATCTCACTGTTTTTTCAACAGCTTCAAAGACAATTTCCTTAACCGCTTCCAAATAGTCTTCTTGAGAAATTTGTGTCTGGTCAAAATAATCCATACTATTATTAAGGAAGTTTTTAAACCTCTCATGAAAACTGATAGACACCCTTTCAGAATTCACAATAGCTTTTTGAAATAAAAGTTTCCGAACAAGAAGACGTGAATCAATATACTGAAGAACCATATCCTCAAATCGTTCTCCATCTTTCTGTGTTTTGAAATAACCACCTTCCAGCACAATCGCAGTTCTTACAAGCTGTTCACATAAATCTTTGGTAAGAAAATTTCGTAAATTTGCAGGGAAATTAACAGAGAAGCTTTTACAATTAACAAAATAACTCTCATCAATATCAGAACGATAGCTATCTCCGTTCCATAATCTACGTCGCAAAGCATTATAAGCGTTACCATGCGGCGTTATTCCAATGCTCTTTCGTAGGTCTTCTAATCCTGGATTATATACTTTCTTTCCCGTTTCCAAACTCCGTAAATGCTTTTCCATTACCTGCCCAAACCATTCCTCCTTAACACTAAAGTGCATCTCATCGAATCCTTCTCTCAAAGTATACGGAATCTTTTTACCATCTTTTGCAAGATAATCCGCAATATCGGAGAATACAGCCTTAAATACATTTAACGGATTATATATCGCAATCAAATCCTGGGGAAAAGATGTACCTCGTTTGAGATAACAAGATAGCGATTTTATTTTCATACCTTTTCGACTTTTGGGCTGTACCGCCTCCAATTCCTCATGTAACTCAATTTCTTTTCGCTCTATAGCATCAATATACTGTTTAGCTGTAATATCTGTCACTTCTCGAATATCTTGAGAAAATGGATCTTTATCATCAAAATTTTCTTTGCCATATTGATCAACAAAAATATCCAACTTGTTATGTATCATAAATACCGGAATTTGTTTTCCAAATCCCTCAAATGCTTTACGATACAACTCACGCGCCTTCTTTTCATTGTTATCTCCCGCCAATGGGAGTACAAGCAAAACGGCATCTGCCTCATTTTGATAAAGCATATCCTCCATGTAATCAGCATTTGCACCATCATCGGAACCTGCATGATAAAGGCCTCTGGTGTCCATGATTCCAAATAGTATATGTCCATCGCTATCCCGAAAAATCTCATTAGTCCTAACATTGCATTCAATCATTTTCTTAATCGTATCATTGATGGGTACATAAATTACAATCTCTCCACATAATACTTCGATAGAAAGTTTCTCACCTGCTTCAACTGCATTAGCTGTGAAAAATGCAGATAAAAACTGCTCATCTGGATTATTAAGATTGATTTCCTTGTAATAATACCCGTCCTCAGATTTATCATCTATAGAAAAATATTCAAAAAACTTCTTTTTCAAACATTCATTTGCTATCTCCCATATTTCCCAATAGGCTTTTTTAAACTCTTGAGGCATTAAATCAAGATTCCTCTCAACTTCGCTTTTTACAATAGACAGAAATTTCTCTGTCCCATCCTTTGCCTCCGCTTCAGCTACTGAGTTCCTTGCTGTATTATAGATCTGATAGTTATAGTCCATTAATTTTTGGTCATGATAAAACTGTTCAACTGCTTGAATAAAAGCATTTAAGGTATCTGTATCAAGAAAAGACAGTACCGCTCTGGTATTGGTTGGATTATCCAACTCCTTCAACAAAAAATTGTGGAAATCCTCTTTGTCTTTTCCAACAATACTTGCTACAACTTTCCTTTGGGCTCTTGCCACCTTTGCCCAAACTGTAACAAAAATATCACTATAGAGTCCTCGACTGAAAATTTCTTCATTTAAAGTTGCCGCCACAACTATTGTATCTTTCAAGTTATCCGTATACGCATACGTACGCTCTCGAATAGTTGTGTTGGTTTCTCCTACACAACGAAGAATAAGTTTCCTAGCTTTTAGTGATGCTAATGCTGCTGCCAGTTCTGTCTTTCCGTCTCCCGTAGCTGCTACTAACTTTAGCATTCGCAGGTATGGCCTTAAAAATCTTTTCTTGCCCATAAAATTACCTCCCTTACATGAAAAAAGTGCCAACCCATCCCTGGGCTGACACGAAATAACAAATAATGTATAGAAGAAACTATCTTCTTCCAATGTCAGTCTTCAGATAATGGATCGGTTCGATGACGGGCAGTCATCTACTTCAAATAATCTGATTTATAAATATTTTACTCTTCTTTCTAGTAATTTGTCAAGAACTTTTCAAAAATTCTAAAAAAACACATTAGATACCATTGTAATTCTCCCATCTCCACCTCAAAAACTCTCTATTCGTAAATGAAGGAATTACGATTCTTGGCGGAATACTTGCCCCATAATCCAACCTTGCCCTATTTGATAATTCTATATCTCCCTCTGGAGATATTCGAAGATGCCCTGTATCAAATAGTGTATGGATATCGACACGCATTGCAAATCCGTTTGCAACAGTATCCTCACCATTATATTTGAACGGTTTAATATGCGCCGCCTCCAATATCTCAGGCATCATAATGTTCGTAATTACACACCTCTCACATACTTTAAGAACATCTTTTCTGAATGCCGCCTGATTTGGTCTCACCGCTCTCGCCTGTATTCTCTTCCTTTCAACTTCGGAAACCACTTCACTGGCACGTATTTGATCTAAGGCTTTTAATAGAGATTCATCCTTGGGTTGCTCATGGATAATTTCTTCAATCTCCGCCAATATACTAACATTAATATAATATTCTTCCTCTTCCCGTTTTCCAGCTTCCGACCTATTTAAATAACCATAGTTACTTAAGAATAGAAGATACTCTCTCGCAATCCTAAAATCGTTTGCTCCTTCAGCGCAATTCGGCCACCCGATAAGTGTAATCTCACCAGCACGATACCACAAAATGAAATCAACATAATCTCGTATTTCTGCTTTTACGCCCGACAACGGAATAATTATCTGCACAAGTTCCCGTGGTGTAATATATCCTTGTATTTGATCCAACTTTATAAGTTCACAAGTTATCTCCAAAAGCAGCTTCAATGGATGTAGAAGAATCCCTGCAGCATACCACCTCTGGCATTCCTCTTGACTCTGAATCCTTGGATTCGGCAAACAGAATGTCTGGATCGTGATTGCCGCAAACTCCGTCTGTGAAATATCACGATCCGCAACTTTCTGCCCAAATTCTGTCAGTTGAATTCTTCCGGACCTATCATTCGGAATCAAACCTACCGCTCTCCAATATTGGCTGCTATTTCTTATGATGTTCCGCTCCCCTACTCGCCCTCCCAGATTTACCTTTATCGAATCTGATATGTCATCCGAAAGTTCCTGCATCTCCTGTGCGAATTCAGGGGAACTGTATTTTAAATTTTGACCAAGTAATTCCAGCTTTCTCATGCGGAACAACACACCCAACAAAACAACCGGATCGTTTAATCTTTCCGTACACTGAAGGCTTGCCCATTTCCACTTAGCTTCTTTGCATACATCTCCGTACATTCCGACATGGACACGATTGCCTTCATTTTAGCAGGACTTCTGACGAACCCCTCCCTTTTCAAATACAGTTTTAACTGTGACTCTCCCGGAAGAATCCACCCCCCGTTTTGCTTCGATGATGATATAGAACTTTTGATTGTCAGTGATCTCTAGGTCGGTGATGCCCCCGCCCTTTTCATATTCTTGGTATCGGATCACGGCATTGTCTGCATCCACGCTTACAAGGAGCAGATGTTCAATGACCTTCTCCAGCAGATTAGGGCATTTCACAAAAGCCCATGCTATGCTTTTGGTTATATCGTT
>CAOXUF010000232.1:1661-4416 GCA_948560485.1 uncultured Eubacterium sp. | reverse complement strand
GATTCCATCTTAATTGTCAGCATCCATAATACCAATGGCGAAGTTAAGATGGTATCAGTATATAGAGATACAATGCTTGGAATATGTGATAGTGCAGGAACGATAAACCAGTATTTTAAGGTTAATTCTGCATATTCTTATGGTGGTCCTGAAGGTGCCATAAATACATTAAATTTAAATTTAGATTTGGATTTAAAGGACTATGTCACTGTAAACTTTGGAGGAGTGGCAGAGATTATAAATAAACTGGGTGGAATTACTGTAAATCTTACAGATGATGAGTTGCAGCAGTTAAATCATCATTTGAAGAGTACAATTAGTTCTACAGGGGAATATGCACCTCCGGTCAAATATAGTGGAAAGAATATTAAGTTAAATGGTATTCAGGCAACAACTTACTGTCGAATCCGTAAAGCTACATTTTATGATCCTGTAACAGGTGATGCAATCAGCAATGACTTTGGCAGGGCAGCACGTCAGCGTTCTGTGATTATGAAACTGGTAGAGAAAGCGAAAAAGGCTAGCATTAGTGAACTTCAGGGAATGGTTGAGACAGTATTAAATGGCAAAAACAAAAAAGGTAACATTATTTTAACCAGTTTTACTTTTGATGAGATTATCAACCTTCTGCCTATTATATTTGACTTTCAGTTAAGTGGCAGTGAAGGATTTCCATCAAAGTTAGAAACAGGAACATTTGATGGAGTAAGTTATGTTGTTGCAAGTGGATTAAGTGCTAACGTAACAGAACTTCATGAATATTTGTATGGTGAAAAAGATTATCTGCCAACCGATAATGTACGTGCTGTAGATAATACAATTACAGCAAAAACAGGAATTAGCGAAAATTCTGCAGGATATAATCCTACAGAAATCGGAAAGAATAATGAAGAACCTACAGAAGAAGTCACTACACAGGATATAAATTTTGATTATGATGACAAAGGAAAAAGTGATTTCTATTAATATAAATCGTTTTATTTTAACAGATAGAACACAAAATAATCACATATGAACTTTAAACTCTTTTTAGAAGTTAAATAATTTATGTGAAAGGAGACTTTAAAATGTCAGAAGAGAATATGAACGGATATTATCAAAGCCAGGATAATAATCAGTTTAACAATCCAAAAAATAATAAAAATAATAAGGGGATGATTGCAAGTATTGTTGCAGCCATTTCTGTTGTTGTAATAGTTGGCTGTGCCATAGCAATTGTGGCTTTACTAAAGAAAGATACCGGAAAACTTGGACAGAACCCAGTGGGTACAGAGAAACAATCAAACGAACATTATGAAGACATTGGTTCTACAAATGCCACACAGAATACAAATACGGGCGGTTCTGTTGTTGTGACAGATGTATCCGGAGTAGTAGAGAATACGATGCCATCAATTGTGGCAATTACAAGTAAAACAGTTATGGAACAGTCTAATCAGTATGGTTCTATCTATGATTATTTTTTCAATGGAAGAGGTGGAGGAACTGAGCAATATGAAGTTGAGGGTGCAGGTTCCGGCATTATTGTAGATCAGACAGATACAGAATTGTTAATTGTAACAAATAACCATGTTGTGGAAGGAGCAAATAGTCTGAAAATACAGTTTAATGGTATGGAATCCAAGGATGCTGTAGATGGTTCTATTAAGGGAACAAATGCAAATGTGGATGTTGCTGTTGTAGCTGTGAAATTAAAGGATATTCCACAAAATACATTAAAAAATATTAAAAAGGCTACATTAGGTGATTCTGACCAATTGAAAGTTGGAGAAGGCGTAATTGCCATTGGTAATGCCTTAGGATATGGTCAGTCAGTAACAACCGGAGTTATCAGTGCAAAGGACAGAGAAGCTACAATAGAAAATAAAACAATGAAACTTTTGCAGACAGATGCAGCAATCAATGGTGGTAATAGTGGTGGAGCATTATTAAATGCCAAGGGTGAGGTTATTGGAATAAACGTAGCAAAATATTCATCTAACGGTTCAACAAGTGCCAGTGTGGAAGGAATGGGCTTTGCTATTCCTATTACATCAGTAAAAAATATTATTAGTAATCTTGAGACAAGACAGACAAGAGAGAAGTTAGATGTAGACAAGCAGGGGTATCTTGGAATTACAAGCAAATATGATGTGACAGCAGACATTTCAGAGGCATATTCTATGCCGACCGGAATCTATATTTATGAGACAACAAAGGGTGGTCCGGCAGATAAGGCTGGTATTCAGTCAGGAGATATCATCAGAGAGTTTGACGGACAGCAGGTAGATTCTATGGATGCATTACAGAATATTGTTCAATATTATAAACCGGGTGAAAAAATTAAAGTCAAAATAGCTTATGCTTCCGGAAGAGAATATAAAGAAAAGGATGTTACGGTTACTCTAGCGGATAAGAGTACAATAGAAAATTTACAAAAGTCTGATACTCATGTAAATCAATAGAAATGATAAATGTATATCAAATAAGCAATGCACAATGACATCTCTTCGAGATATCATTGTCGTGCTAAACGCAAAAATGATAAATGTACAATAAATAAGCAATGCACAATGACATCCTTTCAGGATATCATTGTCGTGCTAAACGCACTATATAATAAAAGAAATACAGATATAAAATCAAACAAATTCGATCTTATATCTGTACTTCTTTTATTATGCATTGCTTATTAGATGTCGAATGTTATATTTTGTGTGTTTTATTTTGGGGCAAGATGTGATAAACTACGTTAAGATGTCAATTTAGCCTTGAC
>CAOXUF010000232.1:0-1651 GCA_948560485.1 uncultured Eubacterium sp. | reverse complement strand
AAATATATCAAGTAGTATATTTTGATTAAGAGGTACAGTATGAGTGATAAAGAATTTGAGAATGAAGACTTCGTAGAAGAAACAGAGGAAATAAACTTTACAGAGAGTGAACAAAAAGATAGTGATGATATAGACAGAAATGACATGCAAGATTATAGTGATGAGAGCAATGAAGATGAATATGAAAAAATTTGCTATGTCTGTAGAAGACCGGAAAGTAAAGTAGGTACGATGATAGATATGCCGGGTGGGATATGTGTGTGTGCTGATTGTCTTCAGAAAAGTTTTAACAGCTTCCAGAATATTGGTATGAATGTAAATATCAGTGAGGAAGAATTAAAGAGTCTGTTAAATATGCCGGGTATACATATGATGTCTCCGGAGGATTTTAGAAAAGATATTCCAAATAAACAGAAGTTAAAGAAAAAGAAAAATGAGGAAAAGAAAGAAGAGCCGGTAATTGATATAAAAAAAATTCCGGCACCACATTTGATTAAGGAAAAATTAGATGATTATGTTATCGGGCAGGATTATGCAAAAAAAGTAATGTCTGTTGCTGTATATAATCATTATAAGAGAGTTGCAACCAATACAATGGATGAAATTGAAATTGAAAAGTCGAATATGTTAATGATTGGACCAACTGGTTGTGGAAAAACTTATATGGTAAAAACACTGGCAAAACTTTTGGATGTACCTTTGGCAATAACAGATGCTACATCTTTAACAGAAGCAGGATATATTGGTGATGATATTGAAAGCGTTTTATCTAAACTACTGGCTGCGGCGGATAATGATGTAGAGCGGGCAGAGACAGGTATTGTATTTATTGATGAGATAGATAAAATTGCAAAAAAGGATTCCAGCAGAAGCAGAGATGTTAGTGGCGAATCTGTTCAGCAGGGATTGCTGAAATTGTTAGAAGGCAGTGAGGTTGAAGTTCCGGTAGGTGCTACAAGCAAAAATGCAATGGTTCCGCTTGCTACAGTAAATACAAAAAATATATTGTTTATTTGTGGCGGGGCATTTCCGGACTTGGAAGATATTATTAAAGAGAGATTAAATAAGCAGGCTGCAATTGGATTTTTAGGAGATTTGACTGATAAATATGATAAAGACAAAAATGTTATGAGTAAAGTTACAGGTGAGGATTTAAGAAAGTTTGGAATGATTCCGGAATTTCTTGGAAGACTGCCGATAGTGTTTACGTTGGAAGGCTTGGGCGAAGAAATGTTAGTAAGAATATTGACGAAGCCAAAGAATGCAATTATTAAACAGTATCAGAAACTGTTGGAATTGGATGAAGTGAAACTTGACTTTACAGAGGAGGCATTGAGGACCATTGCTAAAAGAGCCATGGACAAAAAAACAGGGGCCAGAGCACTTCGTTCCATTATTGAGGAGTTTATGCTTGATATTATGTTTGAAATTCCTAAAGATGAACATATAGGAACGGTAACAATTACAGAAGAATATATACAGGGGACAGGTGGTCCGTTAATTGGAATGCGTGGACAGGAGATGATAGAGGGATAGTAATATCCCTCTTTTTTTTATATGGTAGGCCATAGTAGCGAGAACAAACGAAGTGGAATCGAACTGAAGGCTGAACTCTTACCTATTAGATCGGAAGAGCGTCGTGTAGGGAAAG
>CAOXUF010000231.1 GCA_948560485.1 uncultured Eubacterium sp. | reverse complement strand
CAACGCAATCCACATTTTCCGCAGCAAACGCCAGCATTTTTCCATCAATAGTAAGAATAATGACCATTTTACTCATAGGAACCGGTTCTATATTAAATAATTTATATATGTCAAATACAGACACACACCCATAGCGGCACTTCATTATTCCACATATATAAGCAGATTGCTTCTCAGGAACATTTGTTATCTCCGTGTTTGGGACTACTTCTTTTACATCATTTATTTTTATTCCATAATGCTCCCTGCCAATTTTTATAATTATAAATCGTTCTTCTCGTTCCAATAATAATGCCTCCTTACATAACCCATTTTACCGCATTCATTTCCTCCTCTCTGCCATCATTCAAAACACAAAAGATGTCCTTTGTTCCGCATAAGCCAATCCACTTTTACGATAGCTCTGCTTTTATTCCCATACGATTTCATCAAGGCTTCTATTTTTTTCTTTGCCAGTTATCCCGTATCAGCCGCACAGCTTTCCAACCTGCGGTCTTTATATACTGCAGGCCAGCCTGAAGGATTTGTCATATATGGTAACGGATCGGCACGGCTCAGAATACGCGGTTTTGCAGTTACATTATATCCTCGGCGGCGTGCTTCATAGGCAACTACACACCGCTGGCAATTTTCCATGTATTCATGGGTATGGGTAGAAAATCCGGGATTCGTAGCTTTAATATCTGCAATAATTGACAAATCCCTTATTTCCAAAGCATTATAGACTGTTGTTTCAGCATCCAGTTCATCCATTTTTCAATCCATCCTTTTTAATTCAATCCATTGAAAATATTTATAATGGAATTTACACAAAGTTCCTCCCCCAATGCACCACTGTTAAGGCATAGATCATAGTTCTGTGGTATGCCCCACGTACGGTCTGTATAGTGTGAATAGTAGATTTTCCTCCGGGTATCTTTATCTGTAATTCGCTTTTGAATAGGCTTTTCATTATCTCCGTATCGTTCAAGAATACGTTTTGCCCGATCCTCCATATCTGAATAGATGAAAATATGCAGACAGTCGCTATTATCCCGGAGGATATAGTCGCTGCATCGTCCGATGATTACACAGCTTTCCTTTTCTGCAAGGCTCTTGATAATCTTTGCCTGTGCAAAGTAAATCGTATCAGCGGGAGACGGCTCCGTACGTCCATGCAGAGAACGGTTCATAACAACATTAAACAAAAGGCTGTTCTTTGCAGTAGAATATTCTGCGGCTTCCTCAATAAACTCTTTTGAAAATCCAGTTTCCTCTGCGATTTTCTCCAATAATTCCTGATCATAAAAGCTGATCCCCAGTGTTTCAGCAACAATCTTTCCTATACTGTGTCCTCCGCTTCCAAATTCCCGGCTAATCGTGATAACTCCTTTTTTCATGGTACTGTTCCTCCATTCTTTTTTTGTATGTTCCTGCGTATCAATTAAAAGGCAGAAAATAAAGCCCTTATGTTTTTTGCTGTATATGGCCGCAAACAGATTAAAAAATACTGCCCCGACAAAAGTTACAAATAGATCCTCCATTGTGTCGTATAACCCGATATCCAAATAACCATTAAGCACAGCTTCACCGTCATTGATTGTCACCTTTTCAATCGGGGATGTGGTGATAACCCGGCTATTAAAAAATTCCCATAACACTCCTATCAGCATAGAAAAGGAAATTGCCACAACCATAAGAAATACCGGTGACAGACGGAAAAGCATTTTATCCTGCTTGTTGAGCAGTACAACCAATGACAGGCTTAGCGCGGCACAAACGATACCATTTACAGTGTGCATAATGGTGTCCCAATAGGGGAAACGGACGAAAAAGTTTTCAACCTCTCCCAAAATAATCCCGCAGACAATGAAAGCTACTATGACACTCTCCATAACCGGCGGTATATACAGCTTTAGCCATCTGTTCAAAACATGGGGCAGCATGAATAAGATCAGCGTAAGTACACAAAGAAAAATATGCTCTGTATTCATCCGCAGGCATGAAATGAGCAGGGACATACATACGATAACTGTCATGCCATAATAGAAAAAATTTTTTCTCAATCGTATAAACCATTTAGGTCGCATTTTCGCTTATCTGCTCCATTTTCTTAATTTCTTTATAACAAAACGCTCCCGAAAGGATAAAAGCCAAAGCGTCTGCGGTAGGCCCTGCCATCAGAATACCTGTCAGCCCAAAGAAATGTGACAAAATAAGCATAGCTGGAATGTAAAAGATTACCTGCTTCGACAAGGAAGTAATCGCCGCTTTCATGGGCTGTCCGATTGCCTGGAACAACACGCTGGCACACATCTGCAAGCCATTCAAAAATGTAAGTAACAGATAAATATGGAAACATTTAACGGCAAATTCCTCATACAGAGCAGACTCCGTTCCGAATATCCTGATAAGCTGCAGTGGGAAACACTGGAAAATAATCCATGAGACAAAGGTGATAAGTGTGGCAACTCTGGCACTCAGCAAAAATGTCTTTTTTACACGGTCATATTTTTTTGCGCCATAATTAAACCCGATAATTGGCTGGCTGCCGCTTGCAACGCCAATGCCAATAGAAAATGCAAGCATACTCACTTTCATGCATAACCCAAAGGTAGTAAGGGGAATATCCGCACCATAAGCAGAGAGTGCGCCGTACTTTGTCATCAGGTTATTTGAGACAAATGCCACTACTGTCGATGTAAGATTATTGGCTCCGCTTGCAAATCCAAGGCTTGCAATTCTTCCGGCTGTTTGGATATCAAAAGAAAAAGACTGGCTGGACAGTTTGATTGTTTTCAACCGAAATAGATAAGCAATATTAAATAAAAGCCCAAATAACTGGCTCCCAACCGTAGCAATCGCAGCACCCTTAACGCCCCAATGAAATACGAATATGAAAATCGGGTCAAGAATAATGTTGAGTACCGCCCCAATCATCATTGCAAGCATGGCATAACGCGGGCTGCCGTCTGTCCGGATTGCACTGTTAATTGCATTCCCAACAATCTGAAAAGAAAATCCAATCACGATGATACGTCCATAGTCGAGAGCATAGGGAAGGATATTTTCCGTAGCTCCAAATATCAGGCATAACGGTCTTAAGAAAGCAAACGCAATTACCGTCCAGATAATACCGAAAATGCCTCCATAAATAATCGATGTTCCAAGCCCTCTTGCCGCTTTCTCGCCTTCACCTTTTCCAAGACTGAGACTAAAAAAAGCTGCAAGTCCATCACCGAAAAGTGTTGCAATCGCAATTGTGATTGTGGCAATCGGGGCAATAATGTTCGTTGCCCCGTTTCCCAAAAATCCTACGCCCTGGCCAATAAAAATCTGGTCTACCATGTTATAAAGTGAGTTGATGATCAGAGCTATGATGCTTGGGATGGCATACCTTGCCAGTAGCCTCCCCACCCGTTCATATCCAAGCGGATTTTCCACAGTTGCTGCTTTATTCATAATACTTCATCCTCCTAAATTAAAATAATTTTTAATAAATTAGCAAGCGTCATTTTAATTAGACTTCTAACTAATTAAGCAAAAAAATATCCTCTTGCAAGCGGAACAGAACGTGCTGGCCGCAATCCCATTTTCATCTGATAAACAAAAATAGTCATCTCCATTCCTCCTAATAAATTAAATAGAATTCTAAGTATAAGAATAAAAAAGAATAATGCCTTTTATTTGTCAGCATTTTTTGCCATCTGCAGGAGCACAGACTCAAAAATTTTCAAGTTTTCTTCTGGTATTCCCGCAAACATACTGTGAATGTAATCGTATACCCGCCTCAAAATATCCTCCTGCATCTCTCTAGTCTTTTCTGTCAGCACTAGCTTTTTGTATCGGCCATCTGATTCCAGGCTCTCCCGGCGCAGGTATCCACCCTGCTCCAAATTATTAATCAGACTGGTGACAGATGATCCTTTAATCCCTAAAAAATCTTCCAAATCCTTCGGAAAAATATCCCTTCGGTCATTTTCTACAATAATGTAATGAAGGACTATCCCCTGGATGCAGGTTAATTGGGAATCAGAAAAATAGCTTGCGAAATGCCGCTGCATTTTCCGGTTCATTTTATCATACTGTTCCATCAGTTTCTTTTCATCCATAACCGCACCTCAATATAATTAGAATTCTATGTAATAAAAGGCATTATACACCTCTGTTTACCAAAAGTCAATATAAGGGGATTCATTTCACATTTTTTTAACAATCTATGGCTAACTGCTAAAAATTACAGTTCTGTATGCCATTGTAGCAAATCACCCCTTCCGTTTTGTGTATAATTTCTCAACTACATATTTGAGCCATTCTTCCGGTGTTGGCATTTCTCCGACACAAGGTATTGTTCTCCACTGAGCTTGTTTTTCTGGATCAGGGTCATTCATTCCTTGTCATGTTACTGTTCACACAGGACTTTGCATTTACTGCAAAGTCCGTAAGAAAATGAT
>CAOXUF010000230.1 GCA_948560485.1 uncultured Eubacterium sp. | reverse complement strand
TAAATATGGCATATTTTCCTTATCCTCTGGATTCTTCTCATATTTCCCTATTTCTTCATCATACCAAGAAATATACCTCCTTCGGCTACTTGATTCCTCTGGATAAGCGGCTTTTCCACAAATATCAGGTAATGTCAGTGCTGAACTTAATGCCACAAAATACAAATTATTTTCTAATGCCTTTCTTATGTCCTGAACAAGTTGAATAATCATTTTACACCTCTATTTCTGCAATAATTTTATCTATCTCCATCCTAAGTTTTTTTCCATCGCTACAATCTCCTTAATTTGCACATTCAGTTTTACAATATCAATCTTCTCTCTTGTATCCTCCTGCTCCACATAAAATGAAAACGGAAAATTATATCTATTTTCCACAATTTCAACATTTGCTACTACTGCTGTCTTTTATACTCCACCCCATTCGGGCAAAGCTCCTGTATCAGTTCTTCTAACCTACTCATCCACATCTCCCTGCCTTCCCAACAGTTCCCTGACCATATCGTCAAAGTCAGAATGTATTACCTGTGTTTTGTTGAAAATATCATATTCCTTATGCGCCTTATCCCATGCTTCCTGCCTTGAAACGCTTCCTTTGTTTTTATCCGGCAAAACTTCATATCGGCGGAAAGCAAGAAATTCATTGACACTGGCTGAAAATTCCTCCATAGTGAACGTGTTTTCACGCTCTATCAAATCCTCTATGTAATCAAAATACCCTGTCACCGCCCGTTCCAACTGACGGATCTGCTTTTCGTCCAAATAATTCTTGGCGATTGTGACATCCGATTTCAAAATACGCCCATCAGGTGAATTTTTCCATGTAGTAAGTCCCATATGTGCTTTTTTATGGTCTGCTTTTTTATAAATAATTTCCGCTGCCGTATGCTTCGTAATCGCATAATGAAATTTATTCTGAACCATCGCATAAAACATTTTCGTTATAGGAGAATCCTTGTCGTAATCAATGCTGCACTCTGCAAAAATATCAGTAATCTGCTGCCAGATACGCCGTTCGCTTGCGCGTATGGAGCGAACTCTCTCAAGCAGCTCTTTAAAGTAATCTTTTCCGAAAGCCGTCTTGCCCTGCTTTAATCGTTCGTCATCGAGAGCAAAACCTTTTATCATGTATTCCTTTAATACCTTTGTTGCCCATATCCGAAAGCCTGTCGCTCTCTTGGAATTGACACGGTAGCCTACTGAAATAATAGCATCAAGCGAATAGAACTGAGTAAGGTAACTTTTGCCGTCTTTGGCAGTTGCCGAGAATTTCTCGGTAACTGAATCTTTTTGCAATTCTCCCTCTGAAAAAATATTTTTCAAATGGAGTGAAATATTATCAGAACTACACCCAAATAATTCCGCCATCCCTTTTTGAGAAAGCCATATCGTTTCATCCTTAACAATAACATTTACCGTTATGTCACTATCTTCAACCGCATATATCAAAAATGGAAACTCTTTCATACGCTCTCCTCAATTTCCGCAATAATCTTATCAATTTCTGCCCGAAGTTGTTCTTCCCTCGTTACAATCTCCTTAATTTCCGCATTCAATTTCACTATATCAATCTTTTCCCTTGTATCTTCCTGCTCCACATAGGACGAAACCGAAAGATTATAGCTATTATCCGCAATCTTATCATTTTCTACTACCGCTGCATAATATTGTTTGTTCCCTCTTTCCTCATATGCCGACAAAATATTTTGAATGTTTTCCTCTGTCAGCTTATTATTATTTGTAATTTTCACACATTCCTTAGAAGCATCAATGAATAATGTATTATTTTCCACCTTGTTCTTTTTCAACACCATGATACAGGTAGCAATGCTTGTCCCAAAGAAAAGATTATCAGGAAGCTGTATCACACATTCCACATAGTTATTGTCTATCAAATATTTACGGATTTTCTGCTCCGCACCGCCACGATACATGACACCGGGAAAACATACGATAGCTGCTGTTCCATTTGTCGCAAGCCATGACAGGGAATGCATAATAAATGCTAAGTCCGCTTTTGATTTCGGCGCAAGTACACCAGCGGGAGAAAAACGCTCATCATTGATAAGAATCGGATTATCGTCACCTTCCCATTTAATAGAGTATGGCGGATTAGACACAATCGCCTCAAACGGCTCATCATCCCAATGCAAAGGCTCTGTCAATGTATCTCCATGTCCAATACTGAATTTTTCATATCCTATATCATGCAGGAACATATTGATACGGCAAAGATTATATGTAGTAATATTAATTTCCTGTCCCAAAAATCCCTGACGCACATTTTCTTTTCCTAAAACTTTTGCAAATTTCAGCAAAAGCGATCCGCTTCCACAAGCTGGATCATAAACCTTGTTTACCTCTTTCTTGCCTAATACAGTGATTCTTGTCAGAAGTTCTGAAACTTCCTGTGGTGTATAATACTCTCCGCCACTCTTTCCTGCATTAGAAGCATACATTCCCATCAAAAACTCATAAGCATCGCCAAATGCATCAATAGTATTATCCTGATAATCCCCTAACTTCATATCCGCAACACCATTCAGGAGCTTAACCAATTTTTCATTTCTCTTAGCTACAGTACCACCCAATTTGTTGCTATTTACATCGATGTCGTCAAACAATCCCTTAAAATCGTCCTCACTGTCATGCCCCTGTGCTGACCCTTCTATATTTCTAAATACGCTTTCCAATGTTTCGTTCAGATTTTCATTGTTTGGCGCTTTCTCTTTTACATTGCAGAATAATTGACTGGGCAAAATAAAATATCCCTTTGACTGCACCAAATCCTCCCTTGCCTCTTCTGCGGCTTCATCATCTAACTTTGCATAATCAAAGTCTTTATCGCCTGCTTCCGATTCTCCAGCATTTACAAATTTAACAAAATTCTCAGAAATATATCTATAAAACAGCATACCCAACACATACTGTTTGAAATCCCAACCGTCTACGCTGCCTCTAAGGTCATTTGCCATATTCCATATGGTACGGTGAAGCTCATCTCTCTCTTGTTCTTTCTTGTTGTCAATCATCGGACAACCTCCTTGCATATTTTTCCAAATTAATTTTACTACAAAATATCCAAATTGTCATTTAGATTCTTCTTAAAATTGCATAAAACTTACAAATGGGACAGTTTACCCGTCCCATTCCAATCTTTATAATATATATATAATTTCTTCCCTCACAATCTCCTCTGCCCTCTCCCTAATACAATTCATTCTCTGCACCCAAAGCATCTGATTTCTTTCCTTTAACTGCTCCGTCACACCTTCCCTCTCTGCCATCTGCCCCACAAGCAAATCAAATCTTTCCTCTGCCTGTTCCTGTGTCATGAGCAGATGTTTCTTTAGTTCACCAGATAGTAACAAGCCTGAATAAATCCCTCTCTTGTACTCTTTCAGATAATATTTCCGCATCAGTCCAAATTTCCTTAACTCTCCCTCTGGCTCTAGATCAGGAATTAAGTTTGGTATCAAATAATCTCCACATTTTTCATAAGATATGTTCATTGTCTGTTCCTCTCCTCCATAAAATTTACATTTCCTGCTGCCACCGCTTATTCTTTTCCGGCAATACCTGCGTATTTTTTCTCTGACGGTTGTGTTCAGTCGCATCCGCTTTTGCATCTTCCAGTTTTTGTTTCATCGTCTTTGGAGCAAGCGATTTTACAAATTCCACAAACGCCTCTCCAAGTCCCATTGATGCTACAAACCGTTTTAATTTTTCGACTTGCTCAGTAAGCACAGCTATATTCTTCTCCAAATTTGATATCTTCTTCTCATACTTTTCCAAAAGATGATTTCTTGATACTGCCTTATTAAAAGCATCCAGTATTTTATTCCAGTCGCTTTTCTTCACTTTGACATATTCCTCGCTACTGAAAAGATTGGCTACCGGAACGGCAGCGCTTTTCATATTTTTTGTTTCCGCCACCACTTCCTTTGAAATCAATTGAAATGTATCTGCCCTTAAATCATGTTTGGCAAGAACCTCCTGCGCCGCCTTTTCTTTTGCCTCTGCTTCCTCAATCTGTTCCGTAAGCTCCTGCGCCTGCAAAAACAATTCATTGTTATGTACTTCCACTTCCTGCACCTGACCATGTAGGTCAGATGCCCGCTTCTGCAAACTTTCATTACACTGCTCCAAAGTTTCATTCTGCTTATCCAGCTTTTCCGCTTCTGCCTCAAGACACTCTACTTTCCGCATTACTGCTTTGTATTCCGGCAGAGTAAGATTATCGCGCTTATCTCCTTTGATTTCTACCTCTATTCCACGCTCCCGGCATAAATCCATTAAATAATTACGCTCTCTTGCCTCCCAGTCAATCACCTCATTGTCATACCTGCCTTTGCCCTTTTCAAATCCCATCTGCTGAAGGGCTTTGGAAATGCTGTTCCTTGTTTTCATGCCCTTTTTATATCCGTCTGCGACAGGGATATAGTCTATAT
>CAOXUF010000229.1:3519-4462 GCA_948560485.1 uncultured Eubacterium sp. | reverse complement strand
ATTTATCAGTATGGCTGATTTACCAACAATATCAGGAGCCTTCGGAAAACCAGGCTTTGTATCTGCATAAGTGGCTGTGTTATATATATTTGTGGCTTGTCCTATTATAGATAGAACCATCACAAAAGAAACAATATATGTTATAATTTTTTTCATAAAAATCCTCTTCTTTAAAAAAATATGTCTCATATTATTTTACTAAAAACAAAATGAAAAATCAACAGTATAAAATTGTTATAAAGATGTTTCTATATAAAAAAGGCGCTGCTACAAAAATCTATTTTTGTAACAGCATTTCTAAAATATAATTATTTATTTAACCCTAGACTTGATTACTTTTAATCTTGTAAATTCTTCCCGTTCCTTCTCTTCCAAAGCATTTTCTATTGTCTTAACAAGAACTTCATAATTAGGTATGGTAATATTTTGTAATGCATTTGCACGTTTTTGTGTCTTTTTTATATTATAAGCAAGACGGTAAGCAGCATTTTCTATCATAGAAAGCCTGATGGTTAAGTCTTTTACTCTTTCAAAACAGGCTTTTGCCTTATCTAAAGATTCTGTTGTTCCATAAAAGGAATAAACAGGGTTTCGAACTTCTTCCACATGTTTCACTAAGGGGATTTCTGCACCCATGACACTCCGGGTCTTAATATGAATATCCTCTTCAGGCATCACATTAAATGCGAAGGTTTCAACGTTTCGAATCCCAAGCTCGATATTTGCTTTTTCTAAGGCTGAATAAGCGGCTGTAAATGTCTTATCAATTTCGGACTGAATGGTATCAGCCTTTTCTGTTAAGTTCATAATCTCTCTAATAAGAATATTACGTTTTTTATCCATCAGTTCATATCCCTGACGGGCAAGCGCCAGTGAACTTTTGGCAGCCATTAGATTTCCTTTGGTAGGTACTGTGTTTAAGTTCATAATAAAACCTCGTAAT
>CAOXUF010000229.1:491-3509 GCA_948560485.1 uncultured Eubacterium sp. | reverse complement strand
CAGTACGTCGTAGTACTTTTTCAAGATTTTAGTGTCAATTCGGTCCAGTTCTTCTTTTGGAAGAATATGAAGTAGTTTCCAACCAAGATTCAGTGTCTCGATAATATTTCTGTTTACACCAAGCCCCTGACCAACAAATTCAGCTTCGAAAGCTTTACCAAATTCAAGATATTTTTTATCTGTCGGTGATAATTCGTCTTCACCAATAACAGATGCGAGGGCTCTGGCATCACCAACCTTGGCATAAGCGGAAAACAACTGGTTTGCGATATCCTGATGATCGTCTCTCGTGAATCCTTCACCAATGCCGTCCTTCATAAGACGGGAAAGAGACGGAAGAACATTAATTGGAGGATATATACCCTGTCCGTTAAGAGAGCGGTCCAATGTAATCTGTCCCTCTGTGATGTATCCCGTTAAGTCAGGAATCGGGTGAGTAATATCGTCGTTTGGCATTGTTAAAATCGGAATCTGTGTTACCGAACCTTTTGCCCCTTTAATAATTCCTGCACGTTCGTAGATTGTAGCAAGTTCACTATATAAATAGCCGGGGTATCCTTTTCGGGAAGGTATTTCACCTTTGGAAGATGAAACTTCACGCATGGCTTCGGCGTATGTCGTCATATCTGTGAGAATAACTAAAATGTGCATATCCTTTTCGTAGGCGAGATATTCTGCAACAGTTAATGCCACTTTTGGTGTAATCAGGCGTTCTACGACAGGATCGTTTGCCATATTGAGAAACATAACCGTATGTTCTAAGGCTCCTGACTCTTCAAAAGATTTTTTAAAAAAGTCAGCGACGTCATTTTTTACGCCCATGGCAGCAAATACAATGGCAAATTCTTCATCTGTGTCATCTCCTAAAGAAGACTGGTTTACCAGCTGAGCTGCCAGCTGGTCATGTGGAAGACCGTTTCCTGAGAAAATAGGAAGTTTCTGTCCACGTATCAGTGTTGTAAGGCCGTCAATCGCAGAAATACCTGTTCTGATATAGTTTCGAGGGTATTCCCGACTGACCGGATTTAAAGGCATGCCGTTGACATCACGTTTTTCACCACTGACAGGTGGAAGCCCGTCAATTGGTTTTCCAATACCGTTGAAAGTTCTTCCTAAGATATCGGAAGAGAGGGCAACTTCCATAGGATGTCCGGTTAATTTCGTATGAGTGTTAGAGAGGGACATTCCTTCCGAGCCTTCAAAAACCTGTATCATAGCTTTATCCTGATATATTTCGATAATACGACCGAGGCGCTTTTCATTGCCATCATTCATTTTAAATTCGACAATTTCATCAAAGGCTGCATTCTCTACACCTTCTAAAACGACCAACGGACCGTTAATTTCACTTAGTCCTAAATACTCAATAGCCATGTAAGCACCTCCTTATGCATGTTCAGCCATAATTTCAGCATAGAAATTATCAATTTCAACTTTGTAGTCATCAAACATGGAAAGCTTATCATTAGGAATATCATATTTTATAGAAATAATTTTCTCAAAAATATTATTTTCTTTTAATACAGACATTGGCAGCCCAATCGCAATAAGCTTTGATGCTTTATCATATAAATAAAGAATGATTTTCATCATTAATAACTGTTTCTTTAATGGAACACAAGTGTCCTGGTCATGAAATGCATTCTGCTGTAAAAATCCAAGACGAATAACTCTGGCAATTTCCAAAGTCAGTTTCTGGTCATCCGGTAAAACATCGCTGCCAATCAGTTTGACAATTTCCATTAAGGAACTTTCCTGATTCAGCAATGCTAAAATTTTAGTTCTGCAGGACACAAAATCAGGTCCGACATTGGTATTATACCAGTTGGCAAGTTCGTCAAAGTATTCGCTGTAACTTGTAAGCCAGTGAATGGCAGGGAAGTGTCTGGCATAGGCCAAAGATTTATCAAGTCCCCAGAAACAGCGGACGAAACGTTTTGTATTTTGTGTAACCGGTTCAGAGAAGTCACCACCCTGTGGAGAAACTGCTCCAATAATAGAGATAGAACCCTCTGTTCCGTTCAGGTTTTCCATGTATCCGGCTCTCTCGTAAAATGCTGACAGACGGCTCGCAAGATAAGCAGGGAAACCTTCTTCCGCAGGCATTTCTTCCAGTCGTCCGGATAATTCACGAAGAGCTTCCGCCCATCTGGATGTGGAGTCTGCCATTATGGCTACGTGATATCCCATATCTCTGTAATATTCTGCAAGTGTAATACCTGTATATATGGAAGCCTCACGGGCAGCAACCGGCATATTGCTGGTATTGGCAATCAATGTTGTTCTGTCCATCAAAGGATTTCCTGACTTCGGATCAATCAACTCAGAAAATTCTTCCAGAACCTGAGTCATTTCATTTCCACGTTCACCGCAACCGATATAAATAATAATGTCAGCATCTGCCCACTTTGCAATCTGATGCTGGTTCATTGTTTTTCCTGTTCCAAATCCACCGGGGATAGCAGCAGTGCCCCCTTTTGCTAAAGGAAAAAGTGTATCCATAATTCTTTGTCCGGTAACAAGAGGCTTTGTTGTGCCATATCTTGAAGCTGTTGGTCTTGGTTCACGTATCGGCCATTTCTGTGTTAAAGAAAGGTCTATGTGAGTGCCGTCATCTTTCTGTATTGTAACGATTGTATCGTTAATTGTATACTTACCGCTGGCAGCAACATCTATAACCGTTCCCTTTATGTAAGGAGGAACCATAGATTTGTGCACAATAGCACGGGTTTCTTTTGTTTCAGCAATAACTGTTCCACCAGAAAGATAGTCACCAACATTGACGGTAATGTGTACATCCCATTCTTTTTCGGTATCGAGTGAGTCAACACTGACACCACGGGAAATAAATGCTCCTGACTGTTTTTCCAATTCACTCAATGGTCTCTCTATTCCATCAAAGATGTTATTCAGAATACCAGGTGCAAGCGTTACGAAAATAGCACTGTCTGTACCATAGACCAACTCCCCCGGTTTTAGTCCGCTGGTTTCTTCGTATACCTGAATGGTAGTCATTTC
>CAOXUF010000229.1:0-481 GCA_948560485.1 uncultured Eubacterium sp. | reverse complement strand
AAGTTAAACCAATGACTTCACCAACTAATTTTTCTGAACTGACATAAACCATCTCGCCCATTTTAAATTCAGTTTTTCCTTTAATGTAAACAACAGGACCGTTGATTCCATATATTTTTCCTGTTTTTTCCATTGAAATGCCTCCTACAATGTAACTACAAAATTTTCCTGTTCTTCCACAAGACGGGTTTTGAAAGAATTATCAATTAGGATATTTCTTTAAGGAACAATGGTTCTGGTGCCGCCTAAGAAATCTTTTTCATATACCTGAATATTTACATGAAAAGATTCTGTTAACTGAGTTAATAAATGAGAATCACCGGAATCTATATATATCTTAAAATCAAAATCCTTATAATCATTACAGATTTTAGATATCTGAGATTTTAGTAATTCAGTATATTCAGAAGTTTTACGATATTCAGAAATTTTGTTACGGACAAGTTCAAATATTCCGGATTTAATTTCTGATTGTTTCTGT
>CAOXUF010000228.1 GCA_948560485.1 uncultured Eubacterium sp. | reverse complement strand
ATTAGTCGCGGATAGTATTCGGATGAAACTATACCGATGATAATTGAATATTTTTTCACTATAAAGATTGGAGCACAGCTCATATCTTAATGAATGAGACTCATTGTCCCTAGGGTTTAACAATTGTAGAGCAATTGCTCACTGTTTTGGTGCCGTTTGCTGAAAACAAATTAAAATCGGCAGCGATTGACTAAAAAGGAGGGATGCCCATGAAATTTGGATTTATAGGTGCAGGGAAAGTTGGATTTTCCCTTGGAAAATATTTAGCAGATAATAACCAGACAGTAGTGGGTTATTACAGCGAATTTGAAGAAGATGCTGAAGAAGCAGCAGAGTTTACCGGTTCTAAAAATTATAGCAAAATAGAACTTTTGGTAAAGGATAGTGATGTCTTATTTTTAACTGTTACAGATGGTATGATTGAAACTGTCTGGAATCAGATCAAAGATATAGATATTCGTGAAAAAATCATCTGCCACACAAGTGGTGCATTATCGTCAGAAGTCTTTTCGGATATTTCGAAACATGGTAGTTTCGGATTTTCTATCCACCCACTCTTTGCAGTAAGTGATAAGTATCAGTCCTACAAAGAGCTTTCAGGGAGTTATTTCACAATAGAGGGTTCAAAAGAAAAAATAGAAGATATGAAATCTTTGTTTGAAAATTTTGGAAATACAGTATGTATTATATCTAAGGAAGACAAAGTAAAATATCATGGGGCAGCAGCGATTGCCAGCAATTTAGTAGTCGGCCTTATTGGATTAAGTGAGCAGTTGTTGGTGGAATGTGGATTTGATAAAGAATCGGCACATAATGCGCTTTCTCCGATTATAAAGGGAAATGTCAGCCATATTATCGATGATGGTTGTGAGATGGCTTTGACAGGACCTGTAGAGCGAAATGATATAGAGACCGTGAAGAAACATCTGGCAGTACTAGAAGGAAACAGTCATACAGTGTATAGGACTGTCTCAAGAGAAGTATTAAATATAGCCAAGATGAAAAACAAGGATAGAGATTATAGTAAAATGGAGGATATTCTGAAATGAAGAATACAGTAAACACATTGTTACAGCAAAAGCAGGAAGGAAAGAAAATCACAATGCTTACTTGCTATGATTATTCCACAGCAAAGTTGATGGAAGAAGTTGGAGTAAACACGATTCTGGTTGGTGATTCCTTAGGAAACACAGTACTTGGATATGATGATACTATTCAGGTGACAATGGAAGATATGATACATCATTGTGCAGCAGTTTCCCGTGGAATAAAGGATATATTGTTAGTCTGTGACATGCCATTCATGTCATATCAGACATCTGTTTATGATGCAGTGGTAAATGCAGGGCGTCTTATGAAAGAAGGACATGCAAACATGGTAAAATTAGAAGGTGGTGTAGAGGTTGCACCTCAGATAGAGGCAATTGTGAAAGCATCTATTCCGGTTTGCGCCCATATTGGGTTGACACCACAGTCAATCAATGCATTTGGTGGATTTAAAGTTCAGGGAAAAACAGAGACTGCGGCAAAGAAATTAATTGAGGATGCAAAAGCTGTACAGGCAGCAGGAGCAACAATGGTAGTTTTAGAAGGCGTTCCGGCAAAACTTGCTACAAAAATTACAGAGATGCTGGATATTCCTACGATTGGTATTGGAGCCGGAGCAGGCTGTGACGGACAGGTGCTGGTATATCAGGATATGCTTGGAATGTTTACTGATTATGTGCCGAAGTTTGTACGTCAGTTTGCCAGTGTAGGTGACATTATGAAGGGAGCATTTAAAGATTATATTCAGTCTGTGCAGGATGGAAGTTTTCCGGCAGAGGAACATACTTACAAAATAGATGACGATATTATAGAAAAACTATATTAATTAAAAACAGGAGAGCAGGAAATGAAAGTAGTTGGTACGATAAAAGAAGTGAGAAACCTTGTGAAAGAATGGAAGAAAAATGGTGAAAGCGTTGGTTTTGTTCCGACGATGGGATATCTGCATGAGGGACATGGAAGTCTTATTACAAAGGCGAGAGAAAATAATGATAAGGTAGTTGTCAGTATCTTTGTAAATCCATTGCAGTTTGGACCAAGTGAGGATTTGGAGAGTTATCCTAGGGATTTGGAGAAGGACAGTAAGTTTTGTGAGAGTTTGGGAGCAGATTTGATTTTCCATCCGGAACCGGAAGAAATGTATCATGACGATTTCAGTTCTTATGTGGATATGTCTGTACTTACAGAGGAATTATGCGGTCTTAGCCGTCCGGTACATTTTCGAGGAGTGTGTACCGTAGTAAGTAAATTGTTTAATATTGTCCAGCCGGATAATGCGTACTTTGGAGAAAAAGACGCACAGCAGCTTGCAATTATTAAGCACATGGTACAGGATTTAAATATGGATGTAAATGTTGTAGGTTGTCCAATTGTCCGTGAGGAAGATGGTCTGGCGAAAAGTTCCAGAAACACATATCTCTCACCCGAAGAGAGAAAGGCAGCACTGATTCTAAGCAAGACCATTGAACTGGGCAAAAAGTTAATTGCAGATGGAGAAAAAGATGCAGATGTGCTTGTGGCAAAAATGAAAGCAAACGTTGAGACAGAGCCTATGGCAAAAATTGATTATGTGAAGGCAGTAAATGGATTAACGATGCAGCAGCAAAAAGAGATTAAGGCACCAATGCTTATAGCGATGGCAGTGTACATTGGAAAGACTAGATTAATAGATAACATGATTATTTCGGAGGACTAAAAATGCAGATAAATATGTTAAAGAGTAAAATTCACAGAGCAACTGTTATTCAGTCAGAGTTAGATTATGTAGGAAGCATAACGATTGATGAGGAATTGATGGAGGCAGCAGGTATCTATGAATATGAAAAAGTACAGATAGCAGATGTAGATAACGGAAACAGATTTGAAACATATGTCATTGCGGGAGAAAAAGGATCAGGAATGATATGTTTAAACGGAGCCGCAGCACATATGGTAAATCTGGGAGATAAAGTAATTATCATGAGTTATGCACAGATGACTCCGGAGGAAATTAAAGATAATAAGCCAAAGGTTGTTTTTGTGGATGATGATAATAAGATTACAAGAGTAAGCAATTATGAGAAACACGGCCAACTCTTCTGAAGCATTAGGAGATAAAAAGATGAGAAAAATTTTTCAAGATAAAACAGTCGTTTTGGGAGTGACAGGTAGTATTGCGGCATATAAAATTGCAAATCTTGCCAGCAGTCTGGTAAAAAAGGGTGCTAATGTTCATGTGATTATGACAAAGAATGCTACTAATTTTATTAATCCGATTACATTTGAATCATTAACAGGAAATAAATGTCTGGTAGATACATTTGACAGAAACTTTGAGTTCAGTGTGGAACATGTATCATTGGCAAAGATGGCAGATGTGTTTATGGTAGCACCAGCCAGTGCCAATGTCATCGGAAAGATTGCAGGGGGTATCGCAGATGATATGCTGACTACTACTATTATGGCATGCAAGTGTCATAAGATTATCTCACCAGCGATGAATACCAATATGTTTGAAAATCAAATTGTACAGGACAATATCCAGAAACTAAAAAATTATGGATATGAAATTATTGAGCCTGCCAGTGGATATCTGGCTTGTGGGGATACTGGGGCAGGAAAAATGCCAGAGCCTGCAGTGCTTGAAAGTTATATTATGAAAGAGATTGCCATGGAAAAAGATATGGCTGGGGAAAAGGTTTTAATTACAGCAGGTCCGACCATGGAAAAAATAGATCCGGTAAGATTTATCAGCAATCATTCTACCGGTAAAATGGGATATGCTTTGGCAAAGGTTGCTATGCTCCGTGGAGCGGATGTGACACTGGTAACAGGAAAGACCAATATTCAGAAACCTGACTTTGTGAATGTTATAGAAGTACAAAGTGCAAGGGAAATGTTTGAAGCAGTGGACAATGTTTTTGACAATCAGGATATTGTCATTATGAGTGCAGCTGTAGCAGATTACAGACCAAAGAATGTGGCGGCGGAGAAGATAAAGAAAAAAGATGGACAGGCTGTGATTGAGTTAGAGCGTACTGATGATATTCTTGCCACGATGTCTGCCAGAAAGAAGGAACAGTTTATATGTGGATTTTCAATGGAAACAGAGAATATGTTGGAAAATTCCAAGGCAAAGCTGGAGAAAAAGAATCTAGATATGATTTGCGCTAATAATCTGAAAGTAGATGGTGCAGGGTTTGGGACCGACACGAATGTAGTGACATTGATTACAAAGAATGATGTGAAAGAACTTCCTATTATGTCAAAAGCGGAAGTGGCAGAGAATATATTGAATGAAATTAAAAGAGGTTAATCGAAAAGATTAACCTCTTTTAATTTTAAATTATTTTTGGAAAGTAATGGCTATTTCTTTTTAAAAGACATTTTTGCACCATCGTTTTCGAAAGAAATTGTGTCATTCTCAAAAGTATATTCGATGGCTTCACCCTCTGCAGA
>CAOXUF010000227.1:3325-4500 GCA_948560485.1 uncultured Eubacterium sp. | reverse complement strand
GAAAGATTGATGTATTAAAATGTAATTTGAAAAGAAAAACCTGCAAATAAAAGTAAAGTGCCAAAATGAAATAGTTGAAGAACTTTTGGGAAAGTAAAAAAGGTATAGTAAATAAACCGCTGAACGCCTTGTTTTTAAAGCGACGGTTGAACCTGTATGAAAGATGTTCATTTAGTTGATTTCGATACTGTCTAGATAAGTTTTTACGGTGGCGTAAATGATACGCAGAAATTTGTTAGTAGAATCCATCATGTAGACTTTATAAAGCTTTCCTGCGGATCACTTCTTATTCATGAATTGGTACACAGGTTCATCGTTGGGTGAGTTCCGCAAAATCACACTCATAATGAAAAAAAGTGTTTTTCGAAGTGAAGATGATCCTCGTTTGGAAATATTTCTGCTACGAACATTCACTGTACCAGACTGGTAAGGAGGTACGTCAATTCCAGCAAAAGCCACCAGAGCTTTCTTTGAATGAAAGCAGCGTGCATCTCCGATTTCCGCCATGAGTTGAGATCCAAGGGAGGGAGCAACCATACATCTGCATCACCACGGGATACTCCGACAAAGATTCAGCCAGAGTATGCATCTTTTTTTGGAAGAGTTACTAGTGTGGAAGAAGTGGTTTGTAATTGCGCGACAGCTTGTTGAATTAGTAGCTTTGCAGTATTCATCTTTGGTATAACACCAACATGTCTGTAAGCAGAAACGTAGATGTCAAAAGCCTTTTGTTTGTTGAAATTGTAGTCATGCTTTTTTCACCCTTTCTGATAATGCTGGATAAAAACTTTTTCAGAGAGATTGCAAATACACTCACAATGCCAGAAAGTAGCTACAAAATCCAGCCATTTCTCTCTGCCATTTGTGATGTGAGAGCTGTTAAATAAGCGGTTTGCATTGGGAAAGGTTGAATCTAGCAGAGAGATTAGGTTGTTTTTCATCATCGTTCGCATTTTAATGTACTGCACGTATTGATGATAGCAGTTTTTCAACGTCAGCCGTGTATCTTGCACCGGGAAGTATTTTGGTAAAGTGAGCCAATGTTTAAGAGCATAGTTTGCCAACTTAATGGCATCTTTCTTGTCGGTTTTGGCTCGTCTTAAACTATTGTTCCTTAGTGGCGTATCAGCATGGCGTTCACAACAGAAACATAGATGCCAGCGTTATGTGGTAGC
>CAOXUF010000227.1:0-3315 GCA_948560485.1 uncultured Eubacterium sp. | reverse complement strand
TGTGGTAGCCGAGTAACGGGTTTCACGATCCAGATTTTTGAGAAGGTCTACCAGCTTGCTTAGTTCACTGTCGATGTGAACCACTTCAAAGGATAAGATCACTACTTTTCCGAAGGGGCGCATGACGACAATCGTGCTTTTTCCTTTAGAGACATCAATACCAACAGCGTTCATAGTCATTCCTACAATACAAAAATTGTGCAACCCAAATCCATCTTTTCTCATTGCCGATTCAACCTATTGGGTAACACGAACACTTCGGTATACGGTGGCTCAACCTGCTTAAAAGGAACGCTACAACAAAAGGATGGCTGACAGCCTTTCTTCTGGACATGAAAGCCAAATAGAGGGTAAGTTAGCCGGTTGTTCCTCTTATTGTAGCTTAGGCACGAGGTCAAATAAAGCCCGGCTGGTTGCCGAGCTTCGCTTCCTAACTTATTGTAATAGAGAGGGATTTCTCTACAAACCTAGATTGGTTTACAGATGGTGCGTCCAAAAAATTTGAACCTTTTAGCGTAATAACAATACTGCTTCGCCATAGCGGACGCATGATAAGGGGTGTGGTACTCCTTTAAAATTGCTTGCTAAAGAGCAATAGAAAACACCTAGCAAATAAGTACGGATTCTCACTGTTCTTCCATTCATTAAATTATTTATTATATGTCTTCTGCAGGACAGAATTCCCAATGCGTTTTCTTTGATACTATATACTAACTATTCGTACCATCAATCCATCTGCTCTAAAAGCCGTTAAGTTCACACCTTTCAGCGGTTCAGGCTTCCCTATACCATCAAAATATCCTCTTTGAATGTCTTTCAGTAATGCTTTGATGCATTTTAAAGTCTTGCCTTTGCCAATAAAGAGAATACTCTTATACATCATCAAACCATACTTTATTCATTCGCCTTTATCTTCAATAAGTTTAGGTTCTATGCCTTTACTGGCATTATGGGCGGTGATACTGCGCCGTAAGTGCGATAAATTACTTTCAGAATAAAAAGGATCGATTTCAGATGAAATTTCAAAAGGTTTTTTTTGCTGACGTACTGCTTGTTTTAGCAAAAATACAAATAGCAGTAGACATATTTATCCAACTTCATAACAAAAAGCATCAAATTGCTTTATAAATTTTCGTCCATTCTAATACTAATATTTGTTTGAGCCGTAATACAGCACTCTCCTTATTAGTAGTATATTTATTATAATAAGAATTATGTGTATTGTAATACAATTGTAATATTGTTTGATACAATGGTAAAAATTGTTGTTTTCTGAGGATGATAATATCCCAATTGACTATGGTTGTTTGCAAGCTTATTAAATTGATTATAAAGAATTTGTATAAATATTTTTATAATTTTCCTATTTAAAAAAATATGTCTTTTTGTATCATTTATGAATTATAATGAAACGAGATTTAAGAAGAATGAGTTGTATGGAGTATATAATGTTATGCCTTTACATTGTATATTTTGGAAAAGTGAACAAAAAATTTCTGTTGTTAACTAAATTAAAGACACAGCAAACCTTTTGTAATACAATGTGAAGGAGAAATTATGAGGAATATAATTGAAATTAATCACCTTAATAAAAGTTTTGGTCAATTAAAAGCAATTCGGAATTTAAGTTTCTGTGTCAAAGAGGGTGAATTGTTTGCCTTTTTAGGTGTCAATGGAGCTGGAAAGTCAACTGCTATCAATATTATGTGCGGTCAGTTATCCAAAGATAGCGGTAGTGTGGTAATTGATGATACCGATCTTGACCGAAATGCAGAATATATTAAAAGAGAACTTGGTGTTGTTTTTCAAAATTCAGTGCTTGATTCAGCTTTAAGGGTTTATGATAATTTGAAAAGTCGGGCAGCCTTATATGGTATTGTTGGATCTGCGTTCAAAACACGACTTTTAGAGCTTTCAAAGTTGCTTGAATTTGAAGACTTGCTAAAACGTGTAGTTGGAAAATTGTCAGGGGGACAACGCAGACGAATTGATGTTGCAAGAGCGTTATTTCATAAGCCTAAAATTTTAATTTTAGACGAACCTACAACGGGTCTTGATCCCCAGACAAGAAAAATGATTTGGAATGTGATTTCTAATCTCCGTAAAAATGAAAATATGACTGTTTTTTTAACGACACATTACATGGAAGAGGCTGCCGAAGCCGATTATGTTGTGATAATTGATGATGGTAAAATTGCTGCTGAAGGGACGCCGCTTGAATTGAAAAATAAGTATACCAGAGATTTTATTACGTTTTATGGGATTGACGAGAACAGAGTTAAAACTCTCGGTGTAGATTATGAGAAGATTCGTGATACTTTTCGTGTATCTGTTCCGAATACAAAGACAGCAACAGAGCTTATTATCGCAAATCCAAGTGTATTTTGTGATTATGAGATTGTAAAAGGCAAAATGGATGATGTATTCCTTGCAGTTACGGGTAAGAAATTAACGGGAGGTATAGAAAAATGAGTACAGTAGTTGCGCTGATAATAAGAAATATAAAACTGTTTTTTAAAGATAAAGGAATGTTCTTTACTTCTTTAATAACTCCCGCTATTTTACTTGTTTTATATGTGACATTTCTCGGAAATATCTATCGCAACAGTTTTAATGAAAGTTTGCCGGAGGGACTGAATCTTTCTAAAAATATTATAGAGGGATTAGTAGGCGGTCAGCTTATTTCTTCGATCCTTGCGGTGTCGTGTGTAACGGTTGCGTTTTGCTCCAATTTCTTAATGGTGCAGGATAAAGCGAAAGGTTGTATAAAAGATTTAAAAATATCTCCCGTAAAGTCTGCCATACTTTCTATGAGCTATTATACTGCAACCTTAATTTCTACACTGATTGTTTGCTTTGTAGCAACGGTAATCTGCCTTATGTATGTTGCAATAGTTGGTTGGTATATGACAGTTGCTGATGTATTCTTCTTATTGCTTGATATGTTGCTTCTTGTATTGTTTGGTACGGCTTTATCCTCAATTATCAATTTCTTTTTGTCAACACAAGGACAAATTTCGGCAGTAGGTACCATTATTAGTGCAGGTTATGGATTCATTTGTGGAGCATATATGCCAATTTCGTCTTTTGGAGATGGGCTTCAAAAGGTCGTTTCGTTTTTACCGGGAACATACGGAACTTCACTCATTCGTAACCACGCTATGCAAGGAGCGTTTGCAGAAATGCAGCGCGAAGGTATTCCCGCTCAAGTTATAGAGGAAATAAAGGATTCTCTTGATTGTAATCTTTATTTTTTTCAAAATCAAGTAAAAATTCCTGTAATGTATATAATTCTTGGTATAACGATTATAGTTT
>CAOXUF010000226.1 GCA_948560485.1 uncultured Eubacterium sp. | reverse complement strand
CTCCGCAGGAGCTGATAGATCCCGATTCCGATAAAGGATAAATGCAGGCCTGACTGGGCAATAATATGTACCCAGCTCTCAGGAATATCGGAAAATCAAGGTCTCTACACAATACACAGTGTTTATAGTGTTCACTCTGGGATAAGATTATAATCTCCCTATTAGTATATTTTTTATCTTGAAATATATCTATTCCCAATAAATAAGAAGAAAATAAAACCTATATTTCTGTAAAATAAATTTATCTTTACGAAACTTCCATAATATTTCATCCTAGTACTGCATTGCGTAAATTCCGGTGATTTCTGCACACTGCAGTACCACGCTTCACGCGCCATTATAATCCTTGTTCTAATATCCTCAAAAGTTTTCTTCGTTTTCCTTCTCTTGAGATCTGCATACTGTATTCGCAACGCTTCCTCGTAGATATCAATCTGATCCAAAAACGGCTGGCCGATATACGTCAACTACTGCTAAATCTACCATTAGGTACAGCTACATTTGGAAAAATCAGGGTAATTTACACACGGACAAGGGTTCATCGGAACATTGTTTTTAATACAGAATAACGATGCACCCCTCGCAAACAGCCCATAATCTGTAATTCTTCATAATTAAATGCACACCCTTTCGAGTGTGCATGAATAATTTTAATCTGTGAAATCCATGTTAAGAGCAACTTCAACAATTAGGAAATAAATTCCATAAGCTCCAAGGAAGTCTGTAAAAAAGCTGAATTGACCATACAGCTAAAATTTGACAATGTCTTCGTAAGAAATGGCTTGTCAAGTGTCATTAACCCATCTGTATATCGAAATGCTGTACTTAAATTCATAAAATCAATAATGTCATTATACTTAAATTTCCCTTGGTTAATAAGAAGTCTCTGTATGCAATAATTTAAAAAATCCTTCTCCAAAGGGCTAAGTTCCTGATAATCAATAACTGAAAATATATCATTATCATCTGAAAACATTTTATCACTATTTTCCATCTGTATATGTGCTTCTTGAATAAACGTCAAATAATCGTTTTCACAATACTGTTTATCAAATTCCTCTGTGACTTTTTTCAGTTCTTCACTAAAATCGTTTTCTTCAATATACTCTGGTGCCTTTTTAGACAAAGTCTTATAATGTGTTTCTATACTTCTTATAATCCCCCAAAATTCTCTCTGGACAATTGCATAAAATTTTTTAGAATTATCTTGAGTATATGACACTAAAAACTGTTTTTCAAATCTATTTCTTACTAACAAAGGGAAATGTGAAAAGTTATCGGTAACTATAGCCGAATACCTAACATACATACTATAGGCATCCTCTACCTTGTTTAATTTCATGTTCATATAAAGAACAGCAAATGCTTTAAATATCTCGCCCAATACCCTGCTCACATAATCTGAAGTCTGAGAAATGAGCAACCCTTTTAAGACCATCAGCCCCAAATCCGATAATTCCTTTTCACTATATATCAATTTCCAAAACAACTCATCATCTTTCTTACTGTTACCGGCTACTTCAAATTTATAATCATCTAAAAACTTTAAAATTGCAAGCAAATCATCTTTCTTATCTTTATATCTATTAAAAGCCTCAAAAAGTGTGCCATAAGTTACAATACCCATATTTCCTGTCAATATATTTAATGTATTATCTAAATTGCAACGCCCGTCTTTAAATACAAGTCCATAAAGAACATTAGTATCTACCACATACTTTTTCACTAAGACACCTCATCTTATTATCTATCTTCCTTTCACTTAAAGCATAATTTACTTTATAATAAATGTACACCATTTCGGATATGTATCAATAAGTTCTATTTAAACAGAACTGGAATCATCATTCTCTTTATCACCTGCAAGCGCCTTTGCACTAAGAACGGTTGTGAATATGCCGGCTACTATTCCCCCAACCTGCCCTACTTTATTGCGTCCTTCCAGTTTACATCGTCTGCAAAAGGGCATTTTCTCATTTATCAAAAGTTTCCCACAAAATTTACAACGTCTTTCTTTTATCACATCACTCATCATTGGCATCCTCCACATCTATGTAAAAAATATCCTTATCCTTTTGCTCCAACATGGTTTTATAGGATCCTATTGCTTCAAGCATTTGTTTCGGCCTTTCTAACCAAAAATCCACATTTTCTCCATTGTACGGATAGTTCTCATGTATCAATTCTAAAGCTGTATACCTGCCATCTCCGATTTTTCTTTCTGCTAATGTTTGCAATTGGAATTGATACTCTCCAAGGATACGATTGGCATCCTCATCTTTTCCCCTAAGATTAAAAAGGTACACTCGTAATCCTACATAGCGCGGAATCATCTTCATATCTTCATTGATATAGGACAACAAGCTGTCAATTGCTTTAACGCTGGCAAATGGTCCCTTCTGATCTGCAAGTTTCTTCACTTGTGCATTAATGTCTGAATACAAGTCTACCAACCCCTGCATAAGATATGTATCTGCCTCTTTCAAGAAATCCTCCTGCTCTTCCAAATCCGCTGTTGATGCCGACATAATTCTGTCTCTTGCGTATATGAATTTATTGCTCAATGCTTCACGCCGAGCAAAATCAATCATTCCCTTTACATCTCTTCCAACATCTTCAATCTGTGCTGATATCCGTTTAAGGAAAGTCTGCATTGATAATGTGGAAATATCCGATAGAACTTCGGCTGGATTAAGGGCTTTCTTTAAAGTAAAGAATTTAACAAGTTGACCATTTTCGTTTAAAATTGCTGGTCGTAAGTTTCCCGCCACTTCTTTTGATTCTCCCACATGATAGATGCCTTCTTTTAATCCATCGATAATTTCTTGACTGAAATGAGAATAATCAGCAACAAGTATCCCCATCTTTGAAATATCAAAACCACCCTTTATTGCAGCAGCAATCTGACCGAATAGCCCTTCAATGTCCAAAGGAATCTCCCATGTCGTCTCTGAATCAATCTCTGAATCAATTTTCCCAATAAGCACGTCAAAAAAATTTGACATTGCAAGAAGATCTGTACCTTTTCTATCCTCTTCCTCTATAAAAATATCTAAAAGCTCACACTTACTTACTTTAACAATTTCATTCTTCTCTGCCATTCCATTCTACATCCTTCTCTTTCACTTCGTGCCTTCCACACAATTGAATTTGATTATATCATATTTATCGTCAAATTCCCACAAAAAACAAGCCGAAGAACCCTAAAGACCTTAAAGTTCTCGGCTTATCAAAAATATTCTTTCCGTAATTAAATAGCAAATTTTACACATCCGCCCCTATGTGGCAACTTTTACTTCGCTCCCGTTTTGAAAACAAACCGAATGTCATCCCTGGCATAAACCGTGGCGTAGTCAAGAAGTGCCGTCCAAAGTTCCTCATCAAACTTTCCGCAAAAGCCGGCCAGCAGGCAGCTCTGCTCCACCTCCAGCTCCGTAGTGTCGCATACCGTCCGCATTATCACTTGGTGTTCGCAATCAGCTCATCCTTTTCCGGGATGACCACATTGACGACTTTCACGAAGGGATCCTTAATCTCGTCCTCGTTAATGTGCGGCGTCCGGCATTTCATATCGTTTTTAAACTTGCGGTTGCATTGGAAAATCACCCTGCGGTATTTGTCCTGCGAGTGTCATATCTTGGAGCCATACCAGTTCCTGCACTTGGAACACTTAATCTTTGATGAAAATATGCTCGCGCTATTGTACCTTATGTCCGTATTCCTGCGCCGCTCAATTTCCTCCTGTACCAGCTCCCATGTTTCGGTATGAATGATTGCCTCGTGGTTTCCCTTCACATAATACTGCGGGATTTCCCCCTAGTACTTCTTCCGCATTTTCGTAAGGAAGTCCGCCGTGTACTGCTTCTGCAGGAACGCATCCCCTTTGTACTTCTCGTTGGTGAGAATGCTCTTGACGGAACTCTGGTGCCAGGTATCCTTCCCAGCAGGGCTTTTGATGCCAAGCCCCGTCAGCTTCTTTCCGATGGCATACGGGCTTAATCCCTGCAGGAATAGCTGGTATATCAGCTTTATCGTTTCCGCCTGCTCCGGGTTCACTCTCAGGCTGCCGTCCTCGCCTTCCTCGTATCCAAGGAAAGTGCTGTAGGCAAGGCTGCCTTTTCCATCTGCTAACTGCTTCCGCTTGCCCCAAGTGGTGTTCTCCGAAATGCTCCGTGATTCCTCTTGGCAAGGGAGTTCATGATGGTGATGAACAGCTCCCCCACAGACTGTCCGAAAACTATTTCTGATCGTCCGTCATTCTCCACTTTTTTCTCTAAACTAATATCAGAACCGTTCATTGCAACTATTTTGTTCTTATTTTCTATCATATTTTGAATGTTATCCCCCACTTTCAAAATTGACTTTTGAGTTTTTGGACGGTCTGCCCCTTGAAATCCAGCGTGTAGATGTTCTCCTTTTCAAAATAAACCTTGATGCCTTTCTCCTTCAGATTCTTCACTGTCGTTAAGGAATCCACCGTGTTCCTTGCGAACCGGCTGACCGATTTTGTGAT
>CAOXUF010000225.1 GCA_948560485.1 uncultured Eubacterium sp. | reverse complement strand
TATATTATGGAGGATGTTCTTGAGAAGGAACTCCGATATGAAGGATATCCTGTTAAACGAGTTATGAATATAACAGATGTAGGACATTTATCCAGCGATGCTGACACGGGGGAGGATAAGATGTTAAAGGGAGCTAAAAGAGAGAATAAAACTGTTATGGAAATTGCAAAGTCTTATACAGATGCATTTTTCTCAGATTGTGCAAAACTTAATATTAAAACTCCGGATGTGGTTGAACCTGCAACAAATTGTATTGACGAATTTATAGAAATGATTACAAAACTTTTGGAAAAGGATTATGCATACATAGCAGGTGGAAATGTTTATTTTGATACATCAAAGTTAAAAGAGTATTATACTTTATCCAGCCATAATGAAGAAGAACTTATGGTAGGCGTAAGAGATGATGTAGATGAAGATGAAAATAAAAAGAATAAGACAGACTTTGTTCTTTGGTTTACAAAATCAAAGTTTGACAATCAGGAATTGAAATGGGATAGTCCTTGGGGAGTCGGTTATCCGGGATGGCATATTGAGTGCTCCTGCATTAGTTTAAAACATCTTGGTGAAAATCTTGATTTACACTGTGGTGGAATTGATAATATATTCCCACATCATACGAACGAGATTGCACAAAGCGAAGCATATCTGGGACATAAATGGTGCAATTACTGGTTCCATGTACATCACTTAAATGATAAAAGTGGAAAGATGAGTAAATCAAAGGGAGATTTTCTTACAGTTTCATTGTTAGAACAGAAAGGATATGACCCAATTGTATATAGGATGTTCTGCTTACAGTCTCATTACAGAAAACCATTGGAATTTAGTTATGAAGTATTAGACTCTGTGGCAGCAGGATATAAGAAGTTGAGAAATCGTATTGCAAAGCTGGATAAAAGTGGCGATGCAGATATGAAACTGGCAGCAGAATATAAGCAGAAATTTATAGAAGTGGTAGGGAATGATATGAACACTGCTTCTGGTATTACTATGGTATATGATGTGCTGAAAGCAGATACAAATGATGCAACAAAACTTTATATCATAAAAGGTTTTGATTATGTATTGTCCTTAAATCTTTTAGCCGGAGAAATAGTAAGTGAACAGCAGACTTCTGTAGACAGTGAGATGGAAGCATATATTCTGGATATGATTGAAAAAAGAGCGATGGCAAAGAAAGAAAGAGATTTTGCTACAGCTGACTCTATCAGAGATGAACTGGCAGCAAAAGGAATTGTTCTGAAAGATACCAGAGAAGGAACCACTTACGAAGTTTTAGGGTGAATAAATGGAAAAAGATTTGTTTAATATTATAAAACAAAATATGGATTTGGGAGAGATTAATATTACAGATTATTCTCCATTAACACTGGCATATATTGGTGATGGTATTTATGAAATCGTTGTTCGTACAGTAATTGTTGATGAGGCAAACAGACAGGTGAACAAGATACATAAGGCTGCTTCAAATCTGGTTAAGGCAGAGACACAGGCAAAGATGATTCATCTGATTATGGATGATCTGACGGAAGAAGAGGTAAGAATATATAAGCGTGGTAGAAATGCAAAAGCTGTGACAAGAGCAAAGAATGCTTCTATGTCAGATTACCGGACAGCAACAGGTTTTGAGGCATTGATGGGATGGCTTTATCTGACGGGACAGTCAGAGAGAATGATGCAGTTAATTAAGAAATGTATTGTGTATTTTATATTGGATAAATAATTATGCTGTGTTGGAAACCTATTTGTAAGAACAGTATGAGAAATTATTTTTTAAAAGAGAGAGAATGAGGTAAATTGTGAGATACGAAGAATTTGTCATAGAGGGAAGAAATGCTGTGATAGAGGCTTTTCGGGCAGGAAAGACAGTAGATAAGTTATTTGTTTTAGAACATTGCAAAGAAGGCTCTATGAACACAATATTACGGGAAGCAAAAAAACGTGATACAGTAATTCAATATGTGAAGAAAGAACGCTTGGAGCAGATGTCAGAGACAGGGAAACATCAAGGTGTAATTGCCTATATTGCAGCCTATGAATATGCATCTGTGGAAGATATTCTAAAGAAAGCGGAAGAAAAGGGAGAACCGCCTTTTGTAGTAATTTTAGATGATATTGAGGATCCTCACAATCTTGGGGCGATTATCAGAACAGCAAATCTGGCAGGGGCTCATGGAGTGATTATTCCCAAACACAGAGCTGCAGGCTTGACCGCTACAGCTGTGAAAGCATCTGCCGGAGCAATCAATCATACACCGGTAGTAAAAGTTACAAACATTGCGAAAACGATAGAAGATTTAAAAGATAAAGGGTTATGGTTTGTCTGTGCTGATATGGGTGGAACAACCATGTATGATTTGGACTTAAAAGGTGCAATCGGTTTGGTAATTGGAAATGAGGGAAAAGGTGTCAGCCGTCTGGTTAAGGAAAAATGTGATTTTGTGGCATCTATTCCGATGTTTGGAGACATTGATTCATTGAATGCATCTGTTGCAGCAGGAGTAATGGCATATGAGATTGTCAGACAGAGAATAAATTAATTAAATGAGATGAGTGAGAAAAGATGTTCCAATTGTTATGTGTTCAGGATTCTGGGTACATATTAATTGGAGCATCTTTTTTATCGTGAAAAGTTTATCTTTTGGGGATATCTGTATCAGGAGAAGAAGTGTTTTGGCTTGGATTATAATGACTTAATTAAGTTTTCATTATACATTTTTAAAGAGTATGAGGATATTAAATTAAAATGGCAGAAGCGTCTAGAATATATTATGATTGATGAATTTCAGGATATTGATGCATTACAGTATGAACTTATGTGTGTGATGTGTGATTATCATAAGAATCTGTTTGTTGTGGGAGATACTGATCAGACGATTTATACATGGAGAGGAGCAAATGTAAATTATCTTCTTGATTTTCATAAGAACTTTCCGGATACGAAAACGATTATGATGATGAAAAACTATCGTTCTACACCGGAGATATTGTCTGTGGCAAATTCGTTAATTTCCAGTAATGTACATCGTATTAAGAAAGAGCTTATTCCAATGTTGAAATCTCAGAATAAGGTAGTCTGTTATCATGGTAAAAATGCTAAAAAAGAGGCTGAATGGATAGCAGAGCAGATACAGCAATTACATTCAGAGGGAATTTCTTATTGCAATATGACTGTATTATACAGAGCACATTATGTAACAAGAGCGGTAGAAGAAGCCTTTATGAAAGAGAAGGTTCCATATAATATTTATAGTGGAATACAGTTTTTCGGAAGAATGGAAATAAAAGATATATTGTCTTATCTGAGAATGATAGCGTATCAGGATGACTTATCTTTTTTACGGATTGTTAATGTTCCTAAAAGAAATATAGGCAAAAAGAGGATTGAGTTTTTGACGGAGTATGCAGACAGGCATCAATGCACATTATTTAATGCGTTAAAAATAAATATCGAAAATGAGATTTTTTATGGAACTAAGGCAAAAAGTTTTATCAGTCTGATTGATAATTTTATTAGAGAGTATCAGGAAAGACCGGTTTCAGAGTTGTTATCTTCTGTAATGGACAGCAGCGGATATGAAAGAATGTTACGGACAGAAGGAAGTCAGGAAAGATTGGACAATCTGGCTGAGTTGAAACAGTCTGTCTATGAGTATGAAACTACTTGTGGTGAAGAATGTACATTGGAACATTATTTAGACCATATCGCATTATTTTCAAATATGGATGTGGCAGATGCGGGTGATAAAGTAAAATTAATGACAGTTCATGCAGCAAAGGGATTGGAGTTTCCTTATGTATTTTTATGTGGAATGAATGAGGGGGTATTTCCATCTAGAAAAATAAAGACTATGGATGGAATGGAAGAAGAAAGAAGGTTGGCTTTTGTAGCGGTTACTAGAGCGGAAAAACAATTATATATAACGGAGGCAGAGGGATATAATTTTGACAGAACACCGAGATATCCTTCTAGATTTATTCTGGATATTGGAGAAGATTTATTGGATTATGTAGAGAAACCAAATGAAGGGTTGGTAAAAGAGGCTAAAGATTATATTCATTTAAGGAAAAGATTTTTGACAAGTCAGGAAATTGAAAAAATAAAAGAGGGAGATATCGTAGAACATAAGGTTTTTGGAAGGGGAACGGTTTTAACAAGAGATGAAGAGAATAGTGCATATTTAATACAGTTTGAAAGAATGGATACACCGAGGACAATAGCTTTTCGAGTTGTGTTAAAATTAGTAAAGTAGAGAAATAGATTTAAGTATATTTTTTGTCTGTTGAAATCTTGCCAAAAAGTACTTGTTATGGTATGATTTTAAAGTCGTTTGACAGGCTGCTATGGCTCAGGAGGTAGAGCGTCGCCTTGGTAAGAATATTCTTACGGGTTTGGCAAACATAATACTAAGCTGTCTTGGCTCAGTCGGTAGAGCGTCGCCTTGGTAAGGCGGAGGTCGGGGGTTCAAGTCCCCTAGACAGCTTTAAAATACCTTATAAGTAAAGGCTTTTCAAGAATTTATTTTTTGAAAGGTCT
>CAOXUF010000224.1 GCA_948560485.1 uncultured Eubacterium sp. | reverse complement strand
TATCGGAAACTTTTCAAAATCCACTAGCAACTTTCTCACCGGTCTTTTTAGCACAAATGGCAGCTTCCCATAAGATTCTTCTATTGCGGACTGTACTGTCTCGTTTTGAAGATTAATTGCTACATCACGAATCCAGTCTGGAAACACCTTTTTTATTTCTTTTTCCAATGTACGCTTTGCTTTTTTATATGACATTTTCTCCAACACAGATAATGAACTATAATTGTTATATGCCTTTTCTGTCAGAACATAATATTTTACAATCATATTATTTGGTAAGGTCTGTCTGTCCAAAATCCAGTCAATATTCATCTTTTTATGAACAAACAAATATGATGCTAACATCAGTATTATCATTGTCGTAGTGCAGATCTGATAAATGAAATGTTCAGTATATCTATATTCTCCGGGAATAAGATATGCCATAAAACCACAAGTAACCAATGTTGAAATAATAGAAATTAATACATTTCTTTTTATTCTGTCAACACTTTTTATATATAATGAAACTCTATCTCCCCACTCTTTGATATCTTCTAAAAGAATATCTATATAATTCTCATAATCCCCTCCATGCTTTTCGATTTTAATAATAAACTCATGTAACGACCATAATCTTTTACAATCATATTCGCTTTTAAGAACCTCTAAAGATTCTTCATATATGTTCTCTGTCATTTTAGAATCAATATTTAAAATAACCTCTTCTATCATTTCTTTCATATGATTTGAACATACCTTCTGTGCATCCGACAATGCCATTCGAATCTTAGGCTGTTTTTTAAAAGAATATATCATCTGTTCCATATACAAAACCACATCATGAAACTTATCAAGATATTTCTTTCTAATCTTCTCTTCTTTTTCAAAAAATATTTGAAAGATAACTGCTCCAAGCACACAAATAAAAATACTGAATATATTTAATTTGTATATCAGGCATATTAACAATACTAACACCAATATCTTCACTGAATCTCTCAACACATTCAAAATTTTACTTTTCACTAATTCACTCCCTGACAAATGGATTTTCTATTCCTGCCATCTTAAATTTTCTCATGATATCTTCCGGAAGATTTTCTGTTAAAATTTTTCCATCCTCATATATCATAACCTTTTCATTCTTCTCTTCATTTCTTGACAGACACATTACCTGAACAATCTTCCGTTTTATCTTTTCTCCTTGTTTTACAACTGACTGTAACTGTACACCAATATCAACAAAAGAATATACATCATTTTCATTAATGTTCTGTCCCATATTTCGCAAACGATCAGGGATTTTGCCGGCATCATCCAGATGAATGGTTGTAAGGCAATGTACTCCTGCTGAAATATTTTCCAAAAGATACTTTACCTCCTCACCTCTGGCTTCTGCCAGCAACACCCATGTAGGCAACTGTCTCTTACTGGCTTTTAAGGCTTCCGCATATCCAAAATTTTCACTAACTTTAATTTCTACGCAGTCTTTACCTGGATTTATTGCAGAATATCTTAATTCCAAATTATCTTCTATCGTATAAACTCTTTCATATGCCGGAATGTAATTTGTTAAATATTTAATATATTCTGTTTTTCCTACTCCCGGTAATCCACCTACAATCACGGTGCAGTGTGCTCGTATGGCATTTTGCATGAAAGCATCAATTTCCTCCGTACAATATTCATCACGAATCAATCTGTCCTTCCTAATTCTTCGAACTGCCGGAGTCTTTCGAATGCTAATACTAATTCCGGTATTTGTAACAGAATCATGTAGTATGGATATCCTTAAACTATCTGTTTCCGCCTCTAGAAGAGGATAATTCTGATTAAACTGTATATTCATCAAATTACTAATACGTGTATAAAACTGCTGGATAAAAACATCTTTCAAAACAAAACCTTCTACTTTATACCTGCCTTTTTCCAGATCATTTATCCAAAGTCCCCCACTCCAATTAATATCTGTTATATTTTCATCTAATATATATGTTAATAAGTCACCAAAAGCTCTGTCCGGCAAAGCCAACTTCCTCATGTGCTCTCTCCCTGTCGTTTCAATAAAATAATTGTTATGTTTAACACAAATACAAAACTGTTTATTCCTATTTTCCTGCCGGAATCTTACCGGCAATAGAATCGAATGTCACAGACGAGGAATAACTGTCCACTACATCCTTAACCGCATTACTAATAATGGGTCCAATAACATAAGCAACACCTACTAACAGCAAAATACATACTGCAATAAATATGGTCTTACCATGTTCCTGCAAAAATACATCCAACGGCATTTACCTCCTTTTCTAAATTCCAAACAACTTATCAACTCAGGGATTTTATTATGTAAATGTTTAAAATAGATATGCCAGCTCTAAACATCACATATTTTTTAATCTATAAACATATACTTTAAGTGTCTTTTGTTTGGTAAGTAAATATTATCACGTTTTATATGTGTCGTCAACACTTTTTTATGATACTTTTCTTTATTTGTTTCCAGTATGATTTTTTATCAATTTGTGATACAATAATTTCAATTATTTTAATATTGAAAGGAAACACCAATGAGAAAAAAAGACTTAGCATTAGAAGTAATTAACCAATTAGAAAAAGAATATCCGGATGCAAGTTGTTCTCTTGATTACAATGATGCCTGGAAACTTTTAATCAGTGTAAGGCTGGCAGCGCAATGTACTGATGAACGTGTAAACAAAATTGTTCCCGGATTATATGCCAAATACCCTACGATTGAAGCTGTCGCAGAGGCACCTGTTGAGGAAATCGAAAAAATTGTCCGCCCTTGTGGTCTTGGAAAAAGCAAAGCAAGAGATATTTCATTATGTATGAAAATGCTGCGGGATGAATTTAACTGCCAAGTCCCTGATAATATGGAGGATTTGTTAAAATTACCGGGAGTAGGCAGAAAAAGTGCTAACCTGATTATGGGAGATGTTTTTGGACAGCCAGCCATTGTTACTGATACTCACTGTATCCGTTTATGCAATCGTATCGGTCTTGTAAATGGTATCAAAGAACCAAAAAAGGTAGAAATGGAACTCTGGAAAATCATTCCACCGGAAAAAGGCAGCGACTTCTGCCACCGCCTTGTATATCATGGTCGTGAGATCTGTACTGCCAGAACCACACCTTATTGTGATAAGTGTTGTCTGAATGACATCTGTAAGAAAAAAATATAGTATATTATAAAAAAACAGGGTACAGAAAATTATGAGAAAATATACGTATACAAATAAAATAGCTGTAATTACCGGCGGTAACTCCGGCATTGGTCTTTACACTGCCCAAGCACTACAGCATTCCGGTTTCACTGTGTATGAACTTAGCAGACGAAATATCCAATACTCTGGTATCATCCATATTTACGCTGATATTACAGACGAAACATTGGTATCTCATGCAATACAACAAATCATAGAAAAAGAAAGACGCATTGATATTTTAATAAATTGTGCCGGATTTGGTATCTCGGGTGCTGTGGAATTTACTGAAAGTATTGATGTAAAAAGACAGATGGATGTAAATTTCTTTGGAATGGTTTATGCGACAAAATCAGTCCTTCCAATTATGAGACAAATTGGTAAAGGACATATTGTTAATATCAGTTCTGTTGCCGCAATTGCTCCAATCCCATTTCAGACGTATTACTCTGTCTCCAAAGCTGCCATCAACGCCTACAGTGCTGCACTTGCTAACGAAGTAAAACCTTACGGAATCAGTGTTACTGCAGTTCTTCCTGGTGATATTGCTACAGAATTTACCCAATCGAGAAATAAATCAGCTTTAGGTGATATTGAATATAATGGCAGGATTTCTAGAAGCGTAACTAAAATGGAACAGAATGAGCAAAGCGGTATGTGCCCGGTAAAATCCGGATTATATATTGCAAAAATTGCACAAAAAAAGAAAGTAAAACCAATGTATACAATCGGTTTCACTTATAAGTGTATCAGCCTGTTGGTAAAATTTCTGCCTTGCAGTTTCGTAAATTGGCTCATTGGATTTTTATATAGTAGATAATTTTTTAAACCTCAAAAAATGAAGCCTTTTAATAGGCTTCATTTTTCTGTTTCTTTTACAGGTTTCCATGCTTTTCCAAAATCAACATCTTTAAACAATTCTGCCAAACCTGTAATCTGTTTTAATCGTAATATCTCATCTTTATCCATTCCCAGATGTTTTGATATCCAACTGTCTGAACGCCCCAACTCATGTAACTCTTTTACAATATTACTCATCAAATCAACATCATGGCTTCCTCTTGCACGATTATGACGTATTGTACTTGCCATTCTCTGATCAATAGTTTTATTAATTACCGAAACAGGCAGCATACCTTTTTCTCTTTCACAAATATCTTTATAATCCAACATTATTCTATAGCGGTGAAACCCGTCAACAATAATATATTGGTCTTTATCACTATCAAAATAACATACAATTGGCATGGTATAACCATCTTCTTTTATACTATCATAGAGTAATTTCATTTCCGGTGGTGCAACAGCATTTGGATTATATGTATTTGGCTGTATCTTCTCTATTGGAACCGAAATAATATTATATACCGAGATCGGAAG
>CAOXUF010000223.1 GCA_948560485.1 uncultured Eubacterium sp. | reverse complement strand
TTATATTACTTTATCTCTACCACTTTGTCAACCAACGAAAAGAGAGAAGTCAACTATGATTCTACAATCAGTTGACTTCTCTTACATCTATTCATTTTATTCTACATACTCATTATCTTTTCTCCCGAATAATATTTCTACTACAGAAATATGTTATCATGAAATATCCTCCATAGATTACTACCAAAAAGACGGCAGTCATGATAATTGACGGTATCAAACCATCCCTTCCAAATGTTTCTAATATATATGCACAGAATTTCAACCCAACCACGGAATGAACAATGGCAATCAACAACGGAAACATAAAGAATATTCCAACCTGTCTGAACAATGCCCTATTTACCATCTTGTCATCCGCTCCTAATCGTTTTAATATCATATAACGCTCTCTGTTATCTGTTGCCTCGGACAATTCTTTTAGCGCCAGAACTGCTGCACTCGCCATAAGGAATATAATTCCAAGATAAAGTCCTATAAAGGTCACTAATGCACCTAATCCGGTAGTCGCCTCTGCAATATCAATTTTTGAATTGCTGGATATCAGGCTTGTCTTATTCCATCTGTTTTCTATCACTTTATCTAACTTCTTCTCAACCTCGTAACGTTCCTCTTTAGAACCGGCTTTATAATTCGCAATGGTTCCTGTCATATGTGCATCCAATTTCTCCACTGCATGATCCGGAACAATAAAAACACCAGAAGCTGCAGGATTTCCACTCATCTCAATAAATCCGTCTTTGCATTCCCTATATTTTGGCTTATAAGTTTTTCCCTTTAATTCAATGGTCTGTCCATTTTTCAGGACTTCATTTCGGACTTTAACCATGCTCTCAAAATCCCCTACAACCATGTATTCATCATCTTTTAATGTAAACGTTTCATGTCCATACTGTTTTGCAATCTTATTATAATCACTGACTTTTACAATATCTTCCTTTGAATCGTATTGCAGAAACTTAAATTGTTTCTTTAATTCATCTGTCTTGTCCCCTAATGTAGCTTTCAAATTAAATTTCTTATCATGATAAACTGTATAATTCACGACTTCTTTTAAGTTCTCTTTTGTATCAAAACCACTTTCCTCCAAAGTCTGGAAAATCGTCTTTTCTGTATCTTTTATAATCTTTTTATTTTGTGAATCATGGTCGATCCATTTCGTAAGCTGAACATCCATCGGTGCTAAATCCCTTAAATTCGCAGACATTGAATTCTTAATAGACAGCGCACTGGACAATACACAGATTGTCACAAACAACATCAGACATATCAGCGTCAATTGAATCACTGCAGTATTGATTTTGCTGCTCACCTGTCTTAACGTAAAACTGTTCAATTCCTTGTAATACACCTTTTTCACTGACATTACAATTTTTAGTATCAACCCTGACAAGGACCAGAATAAAAGAAATGTTCCAACAGCTCCTAAAGCGATCGCCTTATAAATCTCTGTGCTGTCATCCATTACCGTGAGACCACCTGTTACCATATAATATCCATATCCAATCATCGCTGCTGATATTGCAAATACCAAAATACAGACGACAGGATTTTTCATTTTTATTTTTTCAACCTTTTTCCCTGAATGAATTAAATCTATCAATTTGCATTTTCCAATAATCACTGTGTTAAAGAGCATTACAAATAAGTACATAATACCAAAATAGATTAATGTTTTCACACAGGCACTATTCGAAAAAACAAACTGAAATTTTGTCATATCAGCATCAAACATATTGGCTACCAGCACACTCATAATCTGCGACAATCCAATACCAATCGCAAGACCAATCGCTAAAGATGCAACTCCGATAATTAATGTTTCAAAAAACAAAATCAATGAAATCTTTCTTTTTCCCATGCCAAGAGTCAGATAAACTCCAAACTCCCTGTTCCTTCTTTTAATAAGGAATCTTGATGCATAAATAATTAAAAATCCCAAAATAAATGATACAAATACACTTACTCCTGACAACATGTTTGTCATCAGTTCTATAATCTCTGCTGTACTTTCTGATACCTGCAGCATAACCGACTGAGATTCTATTGCATTAAATACATAAAATATTGCAACACCTAATACAAGAGTAAAGAAATAGATGGCATAATCTTTAATACTCTTTGTTATATTTTTCGCAGATAATTTAAAGAGCATCGTTTAAATCCCCGCCTAGCATTGTAACTACATCAATAATTTCATCAAAAAATTCTTTTCTTCTTCTGCCTGCTCTGAGAAGTTCATTAAAAATTTTGCCATCCTTGATGAAAATAACTCTGGATGCATAACTTGCTGTAAATGCATCATGGGTTACCATAAGTATTGTTGCCAGTAAATCTCTGTTCAGATAATGAAATCTTTCTAACAGCATCTTGGCTGACTTTGAATCCAATGCCCCTGTCGGCTCATCTGCCAGAACCAGTTTCGGATTGGTAATAATGGCTCTTGCACTTGCCACTCTCTGTTTCTGTCCTCCGGACATCTGATACGGATATTTTCTCAACACACTTTCGATATCCAAATCATACGCAACCTTTCTGATTCGGCTGTCAATTTCACCTGCACTTACGTTCTGTATCGACAATGCCAGTGCAATATTTTCATATGCTGTCAGTGTATCCAACAAATTAAAATCCTGAAAAATAAATCCTAATTCTTCTCTTCTGAATTTATTTAATGCTTTTGATTTTAATTTTGTAATATTCTGTCCGCCAACATAAATATTACCTGCTGTTACTTTGTCAATTGTTGAAATACAATTCAGTAAAGTTGTTTTTCCTGAGCCTGATGCTCCCATAATTGCAACAAACTCTCCCTTATCCACCTCAAAGGATATATTATCAATAGCCTTTGTAAGACTGGACTTGTTTCCATAATACTTTTCGATTCTTTCAATTTTTAAAATATTTTCCATCGTATTTACTCCTCCTTACAAAAACTATGATAAAGCAAATTTGTTCTCCTGTCGTAATTCTAATCTTACATAACATTACAATTTCGTAAGATTACTTTTCAAATGTGTAATAATCATTTTTTCCAAATATTATTGTTACCTGTGTCCACTGATTCTCCTTTGATGAAATTTCTATTTTATGTCCTAATTTCACACATAGCTTCTTCGCAATATAAAGTCCCATACCCGTGGACTTTGCACCTTTTCTTCCATTCTCTCCGGTAAATGATTTCTTAAACACACTCGCTACATCTTTAGATGGAATCCCGATTCCATTATCATAGATACTAAGATATACACTACCCGCATCCTCTTTTGCCTGTATCTTTATCACGGAATCAATATCACTTCTTTTATATTTAATACTATTATTTATAATCTGGTTTAAAATAAATTCAATCCATTTTGCATCTGTCATGACCTTACACGCTCTTACATCTACAGAAATATTCATTTTATTTTCCAGTAAATCATCTTTATTTTTTATAAGTACATTTGCAACAATTTTGTCAAGTGCTGTTTCTTTAATCAGATAATCGTTTTCTGTACAGTTACTGCGCATATAATATAAAACCTGATCCGTATAATTATCTAGTCTTCTGATTTGTTTAATATACTTTTCATTTATATGATTCATTGAAAAAGTCTGCTCCCGTGAAATACTCTCATTATCTCTTTTGTCATTATGACACATTAAAACCAAACTGGAGATTGGTATTTTTACTTCATGTATCCACATTTCTATATATTCTTTAAAGTCATCTATATTTTCTCTGTAATCTCCTATTCTTTCAACCATAGACTTATTGATTTCATACATATTCTCATATAAAATTTCTCCCTCATAAAAATTTGGCTTTTCCAAAGTTTCTAAAACTAAAAATTTTTGATCTAATGCACCTGTATTCTCAACCAGTCCATCATAAAACTTTTTCTTTCTGCATAAATCAATGAGAATCAGACATATTCCCATAAAAAAACAAATCATAGCTGTTGCTGCTATCAACTGTTTCGGAATACGAAATGCCAAAAACATTCCTAACATAATAAAAAAGCAGGCAACAAATAAAATTATTGACAGCTTTTTATCCTTTAAATATTTACTTACTTTCATAACAGAAGATACCCTTGTCCCTTTCTCGTTTCAATGGCACTCTCATAACCAAACATTGAGAGTTTGTTTCTAAGTCTGCTTATGTTTACAGTCAGTGCATTATCGTTAATATACTCTTCATTATTCCACAAATCTGTCATCAAGTCATCTCTTGTAACAATCTTTCCCTGATTATTTAATAGATAAGAAAATATAATCATCTCATTTTTTGTAAGTCTTATCTCTTCTTTTCCATTACTGATAATACCTTTGCTGAGACTAACATCCAAATCATTATATTTTAATTTGTCTCCTTTGGGTTCCATTCTCTTAAAGATATTTTGTATTCGTAACAACAAAACCGCCGGGCTGTATGGTTTCGTTATAAAATCGTCTGCCCCATAGGAAATTGATAAAACTTCATCCACCTCACTGGTTTTACTGGTTACCATAATCACCGGCACATCTGATTCTTTCCGTATTTCTTTTAAAAGCAGCTCCCCATTTAATTCTGGAGATCGGAAGAGCACACGTCTGAACTCCAGTCACGAGATTCCATCTCG
>CAOXUF010000222.1:3754-4621 GCA_948560485.1 uncultured Eubacterium sp. | reverse complement strand
TGCGTAAAAATATGCTTTGCGGTTTTATACTTCTCTATCTGAATTACTTCAATCCCCTTTTGCTCTAACCACCTGCCAGCCTCTTCTTCAGTCATTTTTCTGTCTATATTAGGAAATTCCCATAAACCAGCTAAAAGCCCCTGTTCATCTCTATGCCTTACAGCAATTTTGTCTCCCGCCGATAAAATAAATACTGTTTTATTTATTTTTTTGCGTTGTGGTTTCATTTGTTTTACCGGATAATTCTGCCATGTATTATTTTTATATGCACCACACCCACTCTTCAACGGACACTTTTCACATTTCGGCTCTCCATTTGGAACACAGACCGTAGCTCCCAGCTCCATTAAACTTTGTGTAAATTCACTGCAATAACCCGCAGGGTAAACCTCTTCCAGCCTTTCACCAATCTGCTTCTTAAACTTTTCATCTTTAATATCTGTGTCATTTTCTTCTAATCTGGTTATTACGCGAAGTACATTTCCATCCACTGCGGAACAAGGCTGCCCAAATGCAATTGAACTGACAGCCCCTGCTGTATATTTTCCAATCCCTGGAAGTTTCAAAATCTCAGAATACTCCTCCGGAAACATTCCGCTATACTGTTCGCATATAACCTCTGCTGTTTTTTTAAGATTTCTTGCTCGCGAATAATATCCTAATCCTTCCCATAATTTCATAACCTTTTCTTCTGGTGCAGCAGCCAGTGTTTCAATATTTGGAAAGCTCTCCATAAATCTCTGATAATAATCTATCACTGCCTCCACTCTGGTCTGCTGCAACATTATTTCTGAAACCCACACACGATATGGGTCACTGTTTTCTCTCCATGGAAGTACCCTTGCCTGCTCCCCGTACCATTCAAGC
>CAOXUF010000222.1:0-3744 GCA_948560485.1 uncultured Eubacterium sp. | reverse complement strand
TGATTTATTATTCATATCTTTTACCATACTCTTTCTTTGCTTTTTGTGTGTATTCTTTGATAAATTCTGTTTTTGCATTTGTATATTCATCACGATTATATTGATACTTCTTCCATAACTTCAATTTCAACTCTTCATACTGTCTTGCCACGTCCTGATGCTCAATTAAATAATCTCTAAAATATAGTTCATCATTGTCTCCCGTATATCGCAAATGCAGATGAAACACTTTCTCTGCAAAACCATTGTCCGTATAGCCTTTATTGAAAGAAATTCTATTGAAACTCTGGCTCATGCAAATATAACCATTACCTACTAATTGTTTCTTTATTTCCTCCATATCATATTGTCTTGGTATTTCCACAAGAATATCAATAATCGGTTTTGCCCAGATTATATCAATTGAAGTGCTCCCGATATGGCTGATTCTGTACGTTTCTATCTGATTCAATATCTTTTCTATATTGTCTTTCTCATCACGATACCAGTTTTTCCAATAGACCTGATGCTCTGTGAGGGATATTGGAAAAAGCCTCCATAGTTCTTCTAAACTCATTTCTGATAAACTCTTTCTTTTCTTAAAACAGACACTTTTCTCAATATCGTCATGTTTTGTCTTTATGTTTTCCACTACTATTCTTCTCCCAAAATTTCGCGTTGTTTTTTCTTGCTAAATCCAGCCAGAATCAACTCATAAGATTCATCTAATAAATGTTTCATCAAATCATCCGATACTGCACCATCCGGCTTTATAGAGTTCCAATGAACTTTATTTGAGTAATATCCCGGAATGATATCTTCATACTGTTCACGCAGGTAAATACTTTCCTGTGGGTCTGTCTTTACATTAATATAATATGGTTTATCTTCATTATCCAGACATATCGCTGCAAACATCTTATCTTCAATACAATATCTTATCCAGTTCCAGTCTGCCTGAAGATTTTTTGTTACCCCTTTTTTTTCCAATAAATAACCATCTATCCAATTGTATTTCATTTATTCTTCTCCTATTCATATATTACTCATCAATATGCTATTGAAAATCTATTCTCTATATTATTTTTTTCTTTTATACCACTTACTTCACACAATATACTTATTCACTCTTTCCTTTACACTATTTTTTACATATCAGAAAATATTGAATCATGGGGCCGACAACCTCTTTTTTGCTAATCTCAAAACCAAAAGATAACATACTTTCAAATTCTGATACCTTCATATCAAACTCATCCGGACGTCCCAAGTACTCTTCAATTAATGCAGTAATTTCAAATTCCGGACTGCCTGCATTTGGAATATCCAGAACAATTTTCCCCTTGGATTTCATTATTCGATATATCTCACAAAGCACCTGTCCAACAAACTCTTTTCTAAAATACTCGAGTGAACCGATGCATGTTCCAATATCAAAGAAACTATCATCAAATGGTGTGTTATGCATACTACCACAATGTAATGCACCAATTTGAAGACAATTTTTCTCTATAAATTGCTTTAATAATTCAATCGTTTTCGGACTAATATCCACACCATAATATATAGACTCCCACTCTTTGTATCCACGAAACATCAAATTTAAGCAGCATCCCAAGTCAATGCACTTCATGTCTTGTTGTGGATTTAAAAATTCTACAATCTCTTTTCTTCCGCTGTCTGATAACGTCTCATTCTCCTGCATGTCTTTATAAATTAAATAATTGGGATTATTTTTTATGTAATCCGGCAAATTTTCATATGGATCTATACCTTGACGCCCTAAATCAATTGCCCTGTCATAAGACTTTGCAATTTTATCTAATCCAGTGTTCTTATAACCTTCCATTCTTCAATTAACCTTTCTAAGTTCCATGACGCATTCGCCGGACTAGTAGACGGCAGGCATATTGCCTCTATGTTTGTTTGTTTTTTTGTATACTTGTTATACAACGAAAACGCTTTCTTCCCGTTCACAAAAATATGTTTTATATCAGCCGTGTTAAGTATTTCCATCAAATCATTTACTATTACATCTTTAATGCTACTGTCTGAGGATCCTGTAATCTCACAGGAATGGATAACATCCCACACTGCAATTTTATTTCTCAGTAAGAATTTCCTTTTCTCCTGAATCGTGTGTGGTGTACTCTCATTAAATACTGCTGAAGTCACCTTCCAGAATCTGTTCTGGGGATGTCCATAAAAAAATCCTTCTTCTCTTGATTTCACGGATGGAAAGCTTCCAAGAATCAGTATCTCGGATTTTTTATTATATATTGGTTCTATTGGATGTACTATCATATTGTTTCCTTTCTATTATCATTTAATTTTTAATCTATCCATGGTGTTTCCCACTGGTATTCTGACATGATAACATGTCCGTTTTCAAAACATACACCTTCTGCTTTGAGCAATTCTATCTGTCTGTTTCCTCCGCCAAAGGCAAATGCCTCTGATACATTTCCTTCTTTGGTAACAACTCTATAACATGGTATACCTTCCGGATCAGGATTTACATGCAGTGCATATCCAACCACTCTTGCCCATCTTTTATTTCCTGCAAGTGCTGCAACTTGTCCATACGATGCAACCCTACCTTCCGGAATTTGCTTTACGACATCATAAATTCTCTCAAACGTATTCTTTTCCATTGGTGTTTACTCCTTTAAATTATATCATACTATTCCAATTAAAAATATCCTAAATAAGTATTTCTACTTACTTAGGATACACTTAAAATTACAAATTGTCCAATTCATTTGCCGGCGGCTGACAAGTACGCCCACGACAAATATAAAATGTAGTTTTATCATCTTTCAACGGATATTCTTTTGTCATACCTTTCACAACATATACCACACTATTCAGAGGAATTCTCCAAGACAAATTGACTAAATCCCGTTTATCTTTTACTACAATCGTTATTTTCTCCTGTGGTTCAATGTAATCTGATAGTGCCACAAGAAACATTGCATACCCTGCAGGATAACTCTCTGCCTCCGCACTCATAAACTTCATCTGACACTCTGCCAATTCACCATACTTTTTCTCACCTGTGATAAGATATAAACGCCCAAGATTGTATGCCATTGCCGAATTCCCACTAAAGACAGCCCCATCATAAGTTTCTTTTGGACGCAATATCAGTTGCTCATTTTCCTTTCCATATAGAAAAAATCCGCCCCGGTCATTATCATAAAAATCAGAAATTATTTTATCACAGAACTGTTTGGCTTTTTCAAGGTAAACGCCATCTAAAGTGGCTTCATATAAAGAAAGTAATGCAAAAACTTCATTTGCATAGTCATCTAATGAACCTTTTCCACTACGCTGTCCCTCTCTCCAACTGATATATAATGTATTTCCTTCGCATAAATTCTTTTGAATAAACTCCTGTGCTCTTATTGCTGTATTCAAATAAATTTCCTTCCTGCTGACACGATACAAATGACACAATGCTGCAATCATAAGTGTATTCCATGATGTCAATATTTTATCATCTAAGTGTAGTGAATATCGTTTTTTGCGATATTCATAAACATGCGGCAGATAATCATCAAACCTTCCTATTGTAATTTCGCTCTTTAAAAGATTTGGAATATTTTTTCCTTCAAACTTCCCTCTATCAGTAATATCAAAATACTGATTAAATTCTTTTCCTTTCTTTTCTCCAAGAAGTTCAATGATTTCATCCGGCTCCAGCAGATAGTATTTTCCCTCTACTCCTTCGCTGTCTGCATCTTGTGCACTATAAAATCCGCC
>CAOXUF010000221.1:1069-4651 GCA_948560485.1 uncultured Eubacterium sp. | reverse complement strand
AACTACTATTATTTTCTAAGATATGTTCTGCATGGACAATCAATATATTACTGTCTTCAAAATCAATTTCCTCAGTACACTCATATCCAAAATAGTTCCAATACTTTCCTTTTACAATTACAGGAATATTTAAATTCTCGAGATATTTTACAAAACAATATGCCAGCTCATTGCAGCCACATATGACTACTTTTTTGATATCTGAAAAAACATCGTCAAACTGCCTTGCATCCTGATTACTTTCCAGCTCCTTCAGCATGCGCAGCTCCCTGTTTGCTTCATGATCCTGCCAGCCATAACATATGATGTCTCCAGACGCATCTACAATAGGAATGATCTGTAAGTTTGTAGTATTACTATATATATGCTGCCTAAAATAATCTCTCCCGTTCTGCCATATATCTTCATTCAATGTCAACGGTTGTTCTGCAATCACTATAGTGAAACCTTCATGTCGCTCTAATGATCTGTTCCCACAAAAACGTAACATTTTATTTGCCTTTCCTGACTTCATACTTTAGTGGCACGCAAGCAGTTTATAATAGTATTTCTCCAGTTTTCTACCTGTTATTTGGGGCTTATATTTTCTCAGACACAGTTTTGCATTCCATCTCATCCTCTTCCTCTCATCCTCTGTCATCTGTACAACATCGTCGATCTTTTGCATTAACTCATCACTGTCATCGATCTTGATCAGAAACCCGCTTATCCCATCTTCAAAGATCTCATCAAACGAAGCTCCCCTTGTTCCTATCACGATTCCATTTAGTTCCAAAGCCTCCATGCATGCATTTGGCAGATTATCCATCAGAGAGGGCATTACGATACATTCAGCATTCCTTATCACTGGAAACAGCAATTCGTGTGTCAATGCTCCGAGATACATAACTCTGTCACAGTAACATCCTGCCTTGGTCTTAATCATTTGCATCGTATCCACATTTTCGGATACATAGTTATTTCCAGCAAAACAGAAATAGTATTCTGGATATTTTCTTAAAAGATTCTCTAACACTCTTGCAATTGTGTATACCCCTTTATCCTGCGATATCCGACCAAAGAAAAGAAAATATTTCTTATCAACCAGCTCTGTTCTATATAAAATATCATTCTCCTGTGCTATATCCAAACTATAATAAGGAGTTTCCATAATCCGTACCATTCTGCCTGTTTCCTTCCTGTAGATATCTGCCAATATTTTACTAGGAGCAATGACACCATTAAAATTTCTGGCCGCCCGTTTTTCTGCAAAAGCGATCAGCGCAATTTCTGCAGGTGTGTGCAGCCAGGCTAATTGAGCCTTCACATAGGTAGATATCCTCAATACGGATGGGAAAGTTCTGTCATACAGCATCCCCACACCATACCAGCCAGCATACTGTACCAGCGATATAGGTTTCACCTTATCAATTTCATGCAGTGCTTTATTAAACACTCCTTCCCTGACTACTGTATACACTATATATTTTGTAAAACAATTATTGAAGCGAACCTTATAGGGTATCACTGCACTATACACTGAAATCCCTTTATAATTCCACCTTTTCTCCTTGCTGCCTACTGTTAATACCGTTACATCATGCCCTCTCTCCTTCATATACTTTGCGATCTTATATACATAAAACTGCATTCCTTCCAGCACATCGTTCCTACTTTGGGCAAATGCGCCTGTAACATATACAATATGCATCCTGTCCCCCATAATCACCAGCCTCTATATTTTATATCATTTTTCCAAAAACAGCATCGAATTCTTCCGGCTCCCATTTTTCAAGGCCGCCCCATGTTGCAAATGTCATTTCCCCAAATAAGACCCTCCCATCCGGAAGGTGATACCAGTCTACACGTACATGTTCGAAATCTTTACTTAAAACACGACTAAGTTTCAACATTTCCTCCAATTTTTCCGGTCTGGGAGCCGGCGTATTATCCCTTGGATATCCATAGCTGAACGGCATCATCTCCCATTGTCTGGTATAAAATGACGCCTGGCATCCCGGTCTGTGGCTACCTTTTATGCACCATATATATTCTGGCTCTCCGTGAAAGCAATATATATTGTAATCATATATCGTCTCGGCTACGCCTTCCAGATACTCCTCGCAGATAATCTTTGGAACAATATGGGTATAATGAAGCTCCAATGTCATATATCCATATTTCTGCTTCATCCAGACATCCAACTGCTTACAAACTTCCTTCTGATTGATCTGTGCCTTATCCTTTACGATAATATTGCGTGCGCTTCCATTATTTGCTTTTAACACAAATGCCTTAGGAAGCGCTTCAAAGTCTATATCATCCGCACTGTTCCATACACCATATAATTTCGTTACATATTTTTCACCAATCTGTTCCCGCACCCAGTCTTTTACAAGAAACTTATCTGCCAATACTGTTCTGCGCTCATCTTTGATGTTCAACTTTTCCCAATTGATTTTTTCATTGTATGTAACTGGATTCTCCCAATTGATTTTTTTCCCAAAACGTTCAAAATATATTGCCTGCAATTCATCCTGATAAAACGCCTCATTCAAAGTACTCATATATTCATAATCTCTTATGCTGTACATAACAATATTATCAGAATAGATCCTTAATGTTTCTAATTGTGTCTGTAACTGATGACGAATTAACCGCGAATCAACCGCAATTATATACAAAACACCGTCGTCTGTTACTTTAAAGGGCTTTTTAATTTCAACGTTATTAATCATCCCTCCTATTTTTCCCCCATCATTGTCAAAAAAACATTTAATGGAAATATCATCATTTTCTTGCAAATGCGTCAACAGCTCTGTTCCCCAGTATCCTGCCCCGACAATAATTTCTGCTGCCTTCCTTGCTTTTTCTATTATAAAAAGTAAATTTCTACACACTTCTGCATTCCCCCATGAAACTGTTTTTATATTTTTTCTAATAGTGCTAACCATTCTTTTCTTATACGCTCTTTAGAAAATCTTTGCGCATATTCTTTCGCATTTCTACCCAAACAATTGCACAAATTATCATTTTCCAATAACATACAAACGCCTTGAGCCAGCATTTTTTCCTCCTGACAGAGTTTTTTCCTGCCAATGTTATTTTTTTGCGTAGAAATAGGCGGTGTGACAATACCACATTCAAGCACCTCATTTTTTTTGCAGGGTTTCAAATACCCCCTTCTGTCTGATGAAATGATCTCTCGAATCCCTCCCGGACAATCAACTGTCACTATAGGAAGTCCAACTGCAATAGCTTCCAACATGGCACAAGGACAAGCCTCCGCTTCAGAGCAAAAAACAATCATTTTTGCACATACCATATACTGTGCAACATTATTTACGAATCCTAATAATTCAACGTGTTTTTCCAGATTAAACTTATCGATCAAACGTTTTAGTACATGCCAGTTTTCCCCTCTACCAAGCATAAGCAACTTTGCGTTTTTATGTCTTCGAATCACTTCCTGCATAACCCTGACGATAATCCACGGTCTTTTTTCATCATCCAAACGTCCGACATAGAGTATTATGTCTTCACATTGCCTTACAGCTATGGATTCTTCGGTTATTTTTTTCAAACTGCGCTCGTCAATAGAAT
>CAOXUF010000221.1:0-1059 GCA_948560485.1 uncultured Eubacterium sp. | reverse complement strand
TTCTATTTTCTTTCCCCTTTTCCCCACCAGATTCTCTAAATCCCTTTTTACATATTTTGAAACACTGACAACATTCGTCGCTTTTATACACATCATTTTCAAAATATAAGGTTTGACAAATACTTGTCCATAATAATTCGCTACCTGAGACGTTACACTGTGAAATGTTAAAATTTTCCTATCACCTATATCTGACAAAACATTAATAAAATTTTCCGGTACCATAAAACTAATACTTATATCAATTTGGTATTGGCGTTTATACTTCCTGTATATCCACGCCCACTTTTGATATTGACATATTTGCCTGCATAGATTCCCCGTACTCCATAGCGCCTCCTGCATTACCACTACTTCCCTGCCCTTATGGTGATAACTATTCTTCCTGTCAAATTGATTCAGGAAAAAAAATACATCATAGCCAGCATCACTTAAATAGAGACTCATATCCGCGGCAACCTTCTCTGCTCCGCCATTCCATAGCGAAGGAACTATCATTGCAATTCTCTTTTTTCTCATAAAAACATATTCCGCCTTAATTAGATTCTGTTTTTACACCTACAACATACGCGTTTTTTGTTATAAAATCCCTTTCACGAATATTCGAACACGCCTTACTCAGCTCCTGTGGTAAAATACCATTGTCTCCCCGCGTGCGAATCACCTTTTGAATCTTTATCCCCGCTTTCTGCATCTCCCTGATATGGACACTTAACGGAATCCGGTTCAGAAAATACGGACGGCTTCCATATATCATTTTCCATGTAAGATCATCATACGCCCAATGTCCATTCCACCTATCAGCACACATGTGACAATCAAAGTCTATATCATGCGATATCACTGTGCCTTGCTTTGCCAGCCTTCCGACAACCTGATGCGCATTTTTATAATCGTCAATATGCTCAAACACTGCCTGTGAAAAAATCAAATCACCGCTTATATTTTTTATCTCGTTTTCCCACCATGGCACCAAATAATGAATCATCTGCGCGTCTCTTCCGAGCTTAAACACCTCTATATTCTTTTTTATTTCCCTTATAGATCGGAAGAGCACAC
>CAOXUF010000220.1 GCA_948560485.1 uncultured Eubacterium sp. | reverse complement strand
TAATAAAGGGTTATAGGTTACCTTTATCAACCTAAATTTATTATATAAGGAGAAATTATGAGTAGTAAAAGACAGGATTACATAGCGTGGGATGAATATTTTATGGGAGTAGCGTCATTATCAGCATTACGTTCTAAAGACCCTAATACGCAAGTAGGTGCATGTATTGTCAGCCAGGACAATAAAATTTTGTCTATGGGATATAATGGTCTGCCAATTGGATGCAGCGATGATGAATTTCCATGGAATAGAGAAAGTGATGATCCATATGATAATAAATATTTTTATACAACACACAGCGAGTTAAATGCCATCTTAAATTATCGTGGCGGCAGTTTGGAAGGTGCAAAAATCTATGTGACATTATTTCCATGTAATGAGTGTGCAAAAGCAATCATCCAGTGTGGTATCAAAACAGTTATCTATGGTGATGATAAATATGGTGATACATCAGCGGTTAAAGCATCTAAGAGAATGATGGCTGCAGCAGGGGTTGCTTATATTCCATACGAGAAATCAGATAAAGAAATTAAGATAAAATTGTAAAAATAATTATAAACAAGAACGCATATAAGCCATATTGAATATTATAAAATGATAAACGAATAGGATGGCTTATGGATTACAGATACGTACCCTTTTACGTTCAGGGAAATGCAGTAACAGGCATTTATTATGGACAATGGGGAATGGCAGAGGACAGAGACATTGATTATGTAAAAGAAATGTATCCTCTGACATTTTCCAGAATACAGGAACTTGTTGAATTTGAGAGCGATAGACAAGAGTTTGCCGGAAGTATGATGTTTGATGAATATCCGGATAAATTAGGTGTGTTACAGATAGTTAATAGAATATTTGCTAAGATAAAACAGGAAGAGAGTGAATGTACAGAAGGAGATAAATGCACAAAATACCCTGATGACCAGTGGTTAAAGGACATAATAATGGTTTTGTTACTAAATGAAATGTATAGAAGACGCAGAAGAAAAAGATATTATTAGAAAAGAATTGCAACTAAAAAGTGTCATATTTGCCAACTTTGTGTAATTGGCAAATGTGGCACTTCTTATTTTCATATAAGATTTATTAATAAAAAGTTTCAAGTTTATAATGCATAGAATATAATTGCAAAAAAGTGAAGAACACTTCCGGCAATGATAAAGAGATGGAAAATAGAATGCATCCATTTCTTTTTTTTGCCCAGACCATAGAGAATGGAACCAATGGTATATGCAATACCTCCAGTTACAAGGAAGAGAACACCACCCAAAGTCATTACATCATAAGTCTGTTTGATAAAGAATATAATGGTCCAACCCATTGCAAGATAACAAATCATAGAGAAAATACTATATTTTTTTAAGTCAACAGCAGTCAGGGTACAGGCTAAAATAGCACAACCCCAAACAATACCAAATAGTGTCCATGCAAGAATAGTATATTTGGGTCTCATTGCAACAAGTAGAACAGGGGTGTAACTTCCGGCAATTAAAAAATAAATTGTGCAGTGGTCTAATACCTGCATCACTTTTTTGCCCATACCGGGACGGAGCCCATGATAAACACTGGACATTGTGTAAAGCAGTATCAGCGTTGTTCCATAAATGCAACTGGAAACCACACCAATGGCGCTGCCGGCTTTGGCAGCAGTAATTATGCATAATACCAGGGCCGCAATACCTAAAGCACCACCTACAATGTGGGAAACCATATTGAAGATTTCTTCCCCTTTTGAATAATCAGGTAATTCTCTGTCTGATAGTTTTGTTCTTTTACCCATATAAATCTCCTTCCAAGCTTCCAAAAATCGACAAAAACCACAACACGTAGTTTTTAATACTACATAGAAGTATATCATGAAATAAGAATGTGTCAAGTTGCCAAAAATGTAACATTTTTTAAAATATAAATAAAGTCACGAAAAATGTATAGGCAAAATTAAAAAGGTTTTATATAATGTGAGAACAATCCCAAGAGAGAGGAAGTGATATAGTGGGTGGAGGTATTTTGGCAATTTATGATTTAGAGTCAGGTTATGCTGATAGTTTAATGCAGTATATTCATCAAAAACAAAATATGCCTTTTAAAACAGTAGCGTTTACAAATAAAAATGCACTATATGAATATTTGAAAGAACATCATATTGATATTTTACTTATCTCCGTAACTGATATGGAAAAGGAGTTAGAGGATGAGGATATTGAAAAAATTATATTGCTGTCAAATGGTAAAATTTTTTCAGAATATATTGGATACGCATCAATATATAAATATCAATCGTCAGAGAGAATTATAAGAGAAGTATTAGATTATTTTGTTGAAGTACATAATTGCGAAAATATAGTAACAAATATCTCACAAAGTGTAGAAATAGTTGCAGTGTATTCGCCTGTCAAACGAATAGGGCAGACAATTTTGTCCCTAACGTTGGGACAGATTCTGGCAAACGATTTTACAACTTTATATATAAATATGGAGGAATTTTCAGCCTTTGATAAAATCTTTCATCAGAGTTATGAAGGAGACTTATCAGATTTAATGTATTTTTATAAACAAAGTCCGGATATATTACCTATAAAATTAAAAGCAATTGTAAACACAATACACAAGTTAGATTATATACCACCTTTAGTTTATTCAAAAGATTTACGAAATATTGATACTGGAGGTTGGGTAGAATTAATCAAAAGTGTCGCAGCTACTGGTATGTATGAAAAGATTGTTATTGATTTAAGCAGTGTGGTGGCAGATGTTTTTTCAATTTTGGACATATGCAGTAAGGTATATATGCCGACAATAAATGATATGGTATCTTCCATGAAAATATCAGCATTTGAAGAATATTTAGTAAGAAGCGAAAATAGTGAAATAATTGATAAAATTATTAAAGTCAACATGCCCCGGTTACATATGGATATAGAGGATGAGAGTTTTCTTGACAGATATCTGCGGAATGAGTTTGGCGACTATGTACGTTCTATATTAAAGGAGGCGGCATAGTGAATTTAGACAAAGAAATGATACGTGAACAGGTTCTGCAGTCTATTGATATGACGAGAGAGGCTGATGAACAGGAACTGCATGAGATAATAGACCGGGTGATAGAAAGAGAAGTTGAATATAAATATATTACCATTGAACAGAGGATTAGAATTCATCAGGATATATTTAATTCAATAAGAGGTTTAGGAGTAATAGAAGATTTACTCGAAGACGAAAACGTCACGGAGATTATGATTAATGGTAAAGATCATATATTCATTGAAAAGGAGGGGAGAATTGAGCGCTATAGTGGCTGTGTTGGTTCTGACCAGAGACTGCATGATATCATTCAACAGATAGTTGGTAACACAAATAGAAGAGTTAATGAGTCAAATCCCATTGCTGATGCCAGACTGTCAGATGGATCCAGAGTCAATGTAGTACTTCCGCCAATTGCTTTGGATGGTGCTGTAATTACAATTAGAAAATTTGCAAAAGAGCAGATAACTATAGAACAGTTAATAAAGTGGAAGTCGATAACAGTAGAAGTAGCGGATTTTCTTAAAAAGTTAGTAGTCTCCGGTTATAACATTTTTGTAAGTGGAGGAACAGGTTCTGGAAAGACGACATTTTTGAATGTATTATCAAATTTTATTTCGGCGGATGAGCGGGTAGTGACGATAGAGGATTCGGCTGAACTGCAGTTAAAGAACATAAAAAATATAGTGAGATTAGAGACAAGGCAGGCAAACAGTCAGGGAGAGAACGAGATTACTATACGGGATTTGATAAAAACATCATTAAGAATGCGTCCTGACAGAATTATTGTAGGAGAGGTAAGAGGACATGAGGTTTTGGATATGCTGCAGGCAATGAATAGTGGTCATGATGGTTCTCTGAGTACTGGTCATGCAAATTCCCCAAAGGATATGCTGGCAAGGTTGGAGACGATGGTACTCATGGGAATGGAAATACCACTGAATGCGGTAAGAGCACAAATAGCATCAGGAATAGACATTATTGTTCATCTGTCCAGAATGCCGGATAAATCAAGGAAAGTTGTTGAAGTAAACGAAGTACAGGGGTATGTAAATAATGAGATTCAGATGAACAAAATATACGAATTGCAAAGTGAAGGATTGATAAAAACAGGCAGATTACAAAACACAAAAAAACTAAAAGACTATGGTATGGATGTGGGGGATATGTAATGAGAATTTCAAAGATTGAAAAAATATTAAATGTTATAGTTATTGAACTGGTAATATTTTTAGTGGGAAAAATATTTTATGGAAATTTTCTGGCGGGATTTATTTTAACACCAATAACGGCGGTTCTATATAGAGAACGAAAAGAACAAATACTAGAAAAAAAGAGAAATGTTTTGGAGAGAGAGTTTAAAGATATGCTTATTTCCATCTCTGATGGATTAAAAACAGGATATTCTGTAGAAAATGCGATACAGGCAAGTTATAAAGATATGGGAATGTTGTATGGAAAAAGCAGTGTGATATGCAGTGAAATAAAAATCATGATATCCCAGTTGAAATTAAATGTCGGAACAGAAAAAGTGATTGGAGATTTTGCAAATAGAATAAAATTGAAAAATGCAAAAGTATTTGCGGAAGTATTCTGTGTCTCAAAAAAAACAGGTGGAAATATGACACA
>CAOXUF010000219.1:379-4665 GCA_948560485.1 uncultured Eubacterium sp. | reverse complement strand
CATTTTCATTCTCCCTCCTTAAAATTCACATGTTCTAATATTCATGCATAGCGCTATACACAATTGTATTAGTATCCTGATTTCGGCATATTTACCGTAAGTGATATAGGTAAAACAAAACTTACATCATTTGCGAGTACCTGATTCATATATGCAACACACGCTCCATTAACTCCATAAAATGCTGATGCACCTATTACTACCTTTATCGTCTGTGTTTCATCAAATTTTACTTTTTTTAGATTTGAACAGTTCTGAAAACACTTTTCTGCTATAGCAACATTTTTAGGAAGAAGAACTACAGATATTTGTGGAGCATTGGATGTACTTATTCCAGAAAATGCTCCTCCTCCAAATGATGTTACCCCTGACAAATCAGCTTGTTCATTTACTTTAGGTTTACCATTCTTATATATTGTAGTAAGAGCACCACAACTGCGGAAACAGTTACCTGATATCGAAATGCTTTCTGGTAACTTTATTGTATTAAATTTAATTACTTTACTAAAATAATTCCAAAAAGCTCCATAACCAATTGTAGAAACCCCCGACAAATCTAACTCACCAATCACTGGCGAATTTCCAGTCTTATATATCGTTGAAAGATTTCTACAAGCCATAAAACAATATTGTGGTATTGCAAACGACGAAGGTAACCTAACTTTATCAATAGCTGTATTCATAAATGCATAATTACCGGCAGATACAACTCCTGACAAATCACATTCTCCTATTACCGGAATGTTACCAAACTTATATACTGTATCTAAATTTTCACAATCAGAAAAAGCATACACTGGTAAATTTATATTTCCAGCTGGTAAAATAACAGTTTTAAGTTTTGTACATGTATGAAATGCAAAACTTCCAAGCTTACCCGTAAACTCTGATAAATCTACCATCTCAAGTTCTGGCAACATCTTTGCAGAGTCTTCATTACTTGTTCCTGAGTTCATGATAACATTTCCCTGAATTTTAAGCCTTTTTACACTTTCCTCTGGAATTGTTCCTAACTCTCTTGTTATTGCCTGTTTCATTGTTTCTCCACTGTTGGGTTTAACAGTTAATGCATATAACTGTTTTGGCATATTATCTGTATCGGACATTGGCAATACAAAACTTGAATCTTTTACCAGTGTCTGATTCATATATGCTATACAAGACCCATTTACTCCATAAAACGCGGATGCACCAATTGACATCTTTGTTGTTTGTGTTTCATCTAATTCCACTTTTTTTAAATTACCACAATTCAAAAAGCATTCCGAAGATATTGCTACATTTTTTGGAAGAATTACCGTTGACATCTGTGGAGCATTCAAACCTCCAGTTCCTGAAAAAGCTCCACCTCCAAACGATGTAACTCCTGATAAATCTGCCACACCATTAACTTTTTCATTTCCGTTTTTATATATTGTTGTCAAATTTGCACTGTTTCTAAAACATTTTCCTGGTATTGCAACTTTCACCGGCAATTTTACAGTATTGTATTTTGGTGCTTCATTGATATTATTCAAATCATTATAAAAAGCCGCATAACCAATCGTTGTAACCCCTGACAAATCTATTTCACCATCCACTGGAGAATTACCTATTTTATAAACTGTTCTTAAATTTTTACATTCCATAAAACAATACTGTGAAATTGTGAAAGATTCAGGCAATTTAACTACAGAAATAGATTCTGCATTACGAAATGCGAAATTACCAATTGATGTAACTCCCGACAAATCTATTTCTTCAGAAGCAATTTTCTCACCTGTCCTATGTATTGAAGTTAATTTCGTACAATCTCTAAAGGCATTCTCAGGTATTTTAATGTTGTCTGGCAATACAACATTTTTAAGATTAGAACAATTGAAAAATACAAATTTTCCAAGAGTTCCCGTAAATCCTGACAAATCTGCCAACTCAAGATTCGGTAATATTCTTGCCGAATCACTATTCCCTGTACTATCTGCCATTACAGCATTTCCTCGTAATATCATTTTCTTTACAACACCAGCAGATAATGAGCCTAATTGTCGTGAGATAGCCTGTTCTATTGTCTCTCCAGTATTTGGTGTTACAACCAACGGGGATATTTGTTTAGGCATGCTTGTCGTAGATGACATCGGAATAACAAAACGTGTATCATCTACCAACACTGGATTCATATACGCAATACATGATTCATTAACTCCATAAAACGCCGATGTTCCAATTGTCACCTTTGAGGTCTGAGACATATCAAATCTAACTTCTTTTAAATTTGACAAATTCTGAAAACAATTATTAGATACTGTTACATTTGCAGGTAAATTTACTGATATTATGGAACTTCCTGCATCTCCAAACGCACCTATACCAAAAGATGCGATTCCTGACAAATCTAATTCTCCATCTATAGGGAAATTACCTGTCTTATATATTGTTCTTAACTTTTTACAATCCTTAAAGCAATACTGTGGTACAGTAAATATCTCAGGTAACTCAACGTTCATTATCCCTGTATTCTGAAAAGCGTTGTTACCTACTGATGTGACACCTGACAGGTCAACTTTTCCCGTTATTTTTGTTTTTCCCACTTTATAAACTGTATTCAACTTTTTACATTGGGCAAATACAAATGAAGGTAACTCAATGCTTGTTGGTAATTTAACCGTTTCCAAATTTGCGCAACTATAAAATGAATGTGCACCCAGTGTTCCACTAAATCCTGACAAATCAACTTCCTTCAAATTCGGCAAAATATTTGCTAACTCATTAAATTGCATAGCTGTACCCATGGCCGCATTTCCTGTTATCTTAATTTTAGTTATTGTATTGGCATTAGTATTAGCTTTCTCTAATACCCTTTTGACTGCTTTCCCAATTGTCTCATCCATGTTTGGTGTAACGACTAATGGCGGTATCCTATGATGATTATCCAAATGTTTTTTAATATCTTCCATACAATATTTACAAAAAATATTATGCACATTACTTATTCTGTCACTATCATACATTGCATATCCCATGATACAATCGCCAATAAATCTTTCCGGATGATGTTTCGGGCATCCAGCAATACCACAGTCCCCTCCTGCCGGCTTATTTTCATCATAACAATACTCATCTGGTGCACCAAAATTATGTGCTAATTCATGCATTATATCACGCCTTTCTTGATCCACCCGTTCATCTGGCTCAAATGGATCAAATATGTATACACTATTATTTGCACACCAAGCTCTATTATAAGGTTCCTTATTTTCGTCATAAAATTGATATCCCGTCCATAATACATTACAACAAGTATCACTACTTGGTCTATCTGCAATAAATGATTGATGTGCAGCCCCTAGCAAGGTACATTTATTATAAATTTCATTGTTAACATTGCTGACAAATCCATGTCCTGCTCCTCCCGGACAATACGGATCATCCAGCATTGTTGTATTTAATTCCAATCCTCGATTAATCCTACACATATCTGTAAGTGAAGCATATAATTGTGGTGTGTTGGATATAATTTTCAATCCAAATAACACCCCAAAAACAGAATTTGCCCAATCTTGATGGCTTTTTATTACATTAGCCGGTATAGTGTTTCCATATTTAGCCTGACTGTACCGAATATTATATGAATTATCATAGTAGTGATTTACTGTTGCAGTATATGGGAAATATCTGATAGTTAACTCAAGAAACTTGCCATTTGTTTTTGATAACCATGGTCCATAGAAATATGCTCCTGTTCCTTGATTTTTTGCCTTCAATGCCAATCCACAATTTGGTATTTCCCGATCTGCAATTGCCTGCGCCCAACTTGTTAAATTTACATCATACCTTTTGTCTGGTGTTCCAGTTGTTGTAAACTGAGCCCATATTTTATCTCCGACTTCCGGATGATTATTCCATGTAATAGTATTAGGATCCCATAAACCACTTGGTGTTCTAACCTCAATTGTTCCTGGCTTATATGGACTACTTATACTATATTCAACAATTTTAAGATTAGCTGGCTCTATCTTGGATCCATAAAATTCTTTATATATTGGATCAAAACTCCCTGAAGATGGATCAGCATTCGTACTTATATAACACATATATTCTGTATCCAAATCAGCAGCTGAATTCATTGCCCGATTTTGTACCGGAAAATACGTGTTAATTTTTATATTTGAATTTGCTGTAATACTATTATTAGATATATTGACACAAGGTAGTCGTGAATCAACCCATGCAACCGTTGGATCAATAATTACCGGATATTTCGTATCAGAATCTTTCAAATAATTGTTATCAACAATAATTTCTAAATT
>CAOXUF010000219.1:0-369 GCA_948560485.1 uncultured Eubacterium sp. | reverse complement strand
TTCCAGCCTCAGTTTCTTGAATTTCATAAGATACTTCTTCATATCTTAATTTCCCGTCTTGATCTTTAATATTTGGCTCACCAATAAATGCAACTTGCTCATTTGTTTCTTTATTGATTATATTTAACCCTTTACCAAATTGTTCTTTTTCTATTCTCATTCCTGGAGAATCTAATTTAAATACAAAAACATTTTTATCTGGTCTTTCTTTTAAAATAATCTCTTCTTTTACACCAGAAGTAAGCGAAGTATATTGATACTCAATATCCTCTCTTTTGTCTATATACGTAATATTGCTTCCCTCTACATTATCAATATATAGTTGAGAATAAACGCTGCCCTTTTTTGATTTGTGTTCTACATTAAGTA
>CAOXUF010000218.1:3678-4666 GCA_948560485.1 uncultured Eubacterium sp. | reverse complement strand
GAGAAGCCGGTGTTCCGATTTGGGGAGAAGTTGAATTGGCCTATGTTGTAGGTAAAGGTAAACTTGCTGCTATTACAGGGACGAATGGTAAGACCACTACTACAGCATTAGTTGGTGAAATTCTTGCTGCTTACTATGAGGACGTGGATGTGGTTGGAAACATAGGAACTCCATATACGCAAACAGCCTTTGATTCTACAGATGATACAGTTACGGTTGCAGAGATTAGCAGTTTCCAATTGGAAACAATACATACATTTAAACCGGATGTCAGTGCTGTACTGAATATTACTCCGGACCATTTAAACCGACATTACACAATGGAATGTTATACAGATGTTAAAATGGATATTACAAAAAATCAACCTGAAGAAGCACCGGTTATTTTAAATTATGAAGATGAAATATTAAGAAAGTATGCACCAAAATTACATAATAAAATTATCTGGTTCAGCAGTAAACAGGAATTAGACGAGGGAATCTATCTGGAAGGAAAGAATATTATATATGCCGAGGGAAGTGACAAGCAGATTATTACAACTACAGAAGATACTACTTTAGTTGGAATTCATAATACAGAGAATATTATGGCTGCTATTGGCATAGCAATGAATATGGGGGTTCCGGCAAAAATAATCAAAGAGGCAATCAGAAAGTTTAAAGCTGTAGAGCATAGAATCGAATATGTAGATACGATTGATGATGTAATTTATTACAATGATTCTAAAGGAACGAATACAGATGCATCAATAAAGGCTATTCAGGCAATGTCCAGACCAACGGTATTAATTGCCGGAGGGTACGATAAGAAGGTCTCATTTGATGACTGGGCAAAAGAATTGGATGGAAAAATAAAATGCCTCGTTTTATTAGGTGAGACATCAGAGCAGATTGCAGATACAGTGAAAAAATATGGCTATGAGAATATTATATTTACACAATCTCTCGAAGAAGCAGTGCAGGTCTGCTATGAGAAGTCAGAGCCTGG
>CAOXUF010000218.1:0-3668 GCA_948560485.1 uncultured Eubacterium sp. | reverse complement strand
TTGACTTTTATGAACAGCGTGGGGATATGTTTAAAGAATTGGTTAAAAAGTTAAAGAAATAAAAGAAATCTTGGAGTTGGTATCGTGAAAAAGGAATATGATCCGGTTTCCGGAGAAGAAAAAGTAGTACAAAAAAGAAAAAAACGTAAATCAGACAGCTATTTTGATTATAGCTTGCTTTTTGTATGGATTTTTATTATGCTCTTAGGCTATGTTCTTTTGTACAGTGCAAGTTCTTATACTGCATTAAATAAATATAATGATTCAACTCATTTTTTAAAGAATCAGTTGAAAGCAACGGTAATGGGATGCTTTGTAATGATACCGGCAATTTTAATTGATTACAGATTCTGGAGAAAATTTCATAAACTAATTTATATTGGTTCTATTGCTACGGTTGTACTGGTAATTACGCCATTAGGAGTAGAAGCCAATGGAGCCAGAAGATGGGTTGATTTAAGCGTAATCCAGTTTCAGCCGGCAGAATTAGTTAAAATAGCTGTGATTATAATGACGGCTCATATGCTGGCAAAGTGTGGAAGTACAGCGTTAAAACGAGGTAAAATATGCTGGCAGATTTATAGCTTTTCTATTCTCGGAGCGGCATTGCTGTTTGTGCTGACTTCTAATCTCAGTTCGGCGATTATAGTACTGGGAATCAGTGCTATTATGTTGATTGTGGCTGGTGCCTGCAAATATTTTACGGGAGTAATCCTTGGTGGAATTGGAGTAGGAGTTGTCTCATTATTCTTTTTGGGACAATTTTCGGATTTGGGATTCCGATTCAGCCGTATTGCTGTGTGGAGAAATCCCGAGGCGTATATGGATGGTACTGGATATCAGGTAATGCAGGGACTTTATGCAATTGGCTCCGGCGGGTTGTTTGGAAAAGGGCTGGGTCAGAGTGCTCAGAAACTGGGTTTTGTGCCAGAGGCAACGAATGATATGATATTTTCTATTATATGTGAAGAGTTAGGTATATTTGGGGCAGTCTGCATTATTGCATTATTTATCTTTATGTTAAGGCGGATGCGTGTGGTAGCAAGCAATGCACCTGATTTATTTGGGTCTATGCTGGTAGTAGGAATTTTAGCGCATATTTCGATACAGGTGGTTTTAAATATTGCAGTTGTGACAAACTTTATTCCAAATACAGGTGTTTCACTGCCGTTTATCAGTTATGGTGGAACATCATTGTTGTTTTTGATGCTGGAAATGGGATTGGTTTTATCTGTTTCAAGAAGGATAAAAAGGATTCGGTAATAACCGGGAGTGTGAGGTATGAGACAAACCAGAAAATTAAAAAGAAAAAGAAGAAGGCGTTTGAAAAAAGGGGTTAAAATATTTTTGATTGGGTTCAGTGTTGTGCTTGCAGTAATTATGATTGTCATGTTTGGCTTTCAGTTACAGAATGTCAAGATTTCTCTGGATTTAGGTCAATATACAAGCCAGGAAGTGAAAGCCTATATGGATGCAAAAGAAATCGATAATACTCTGATGTTCTGGCTGAAAAATAAAGCAGGACACAGTACCAGATTAGAATTATTAGAAGAGTATAATGTAAAGATGCTCTCTCCGTTTTCAGTGAAAATTAGTGGATATGAAAAAAAACTTAAAGGCTTTATTGTGAAAGATGGAGCGAACTATTACTTTGATGAAAATGGTACAATTTTAAAAATCAGCGAAGATAAAATCAAAGATACTCCAATTGTTGACGGATTAGACACGAAAGAATTAAAAATATATGAAAAAATCAAGGTGTCTGATAATAAACAGTTACAATCGTTGTTAGATGTCACTTCTAGCATTGAAAAGTATAATTTTGGTGTAAAAAAAATAAAAATAAATGAATCAAATGAAGTAACCATATTGATTAAAAAGGTGCAGGTTCAGTTAGGAAAGACCATGAATCTGAACAAAAAGTTAGAAGCATTAAATGATATGTACAGCAAAGTAATACAACAAAGTGGAATATTAAATATGAAGTATGCCAGTGAAGATGGCAGTTATACATTGAAAAAAACACAAAAAAAACATACAGAAAATAAATAAAACTATTGATATTTTCTTAAAATGATTATATTATAGAATATATGTGGCTAATATTATGTCCACCAATTGTGGACAAGCTAAAATTAATGGAAAAACGAAGGAGGATAAACTCTTGTTAGAAATTACTACAAACGAAAGTGAAGCGGTAGCAAAGATTATAGTTGTAGGCGTTGGTGGAGCAGGAAACAATGCCGTAAATAGAATGATAGATGAAAATATCGGTGGTGTTGAGTTTATATCGGTAAATTCAGATGCACAGGTATTAAAAAGAAGTAAGGCACCAACTACATTACAGATTGGTGAGAAGATTACAAAAGGACTTGGAGCAGGAGCAAAACCTGAGGTTGGTGAAGCAGCTGCAGAGGAGAATGTTGAAGAGTTATCCCAGTTGTTAAAGGGTGCTGATATGGTATTCGTTACATGTGGAATGGGTGGTGGAACTGGTACAGGTGCCGCACCGGTAGTTGCCCGTGTTGCGAGAGAGCAGGGAGCACTTACAGTAGGTGTTGTTACAAAGCCTTTTAGATTTGAATCAAAGACACGTATGAATAATGCTCTTGCAGGAATCGGCAGATTGAAACCAAACGTAGATACATTGATTGTTATTCCGAATGATAAATTGCTTGAAATTGTAGATAAGAGAACAACAATGCCGGAAGCATTAAAGAAGGCTGATGAAGTTTTACAGCAGTCTGTTCAGGGCATTACAGATTTGATTAACGTACCAGCATTAATTAACCTTGACTTTGCTGATGTACAGACAGTTATGAGAGATGCAGGTATTGCACATATTGGTATCGGTGAGGCTACAGGAGATGAAAAGGCTTCAGAGGCTGTACAGCAGGCTGTTACATCACCACTTCTTGAGACAAATATTGACGGAGCTAAGAATGTAATTATCAATATCACTGGTGATGTGAGCTTATTTGAAGCAAACGAAGCTGCAAGTTATGTGCAGGAACTTGCGGGAGATGAAGCGAATATTATTTTTGGTGTCAGATATGACGATTCTTACCCGGATGAATGTTCAATTACAGTTATGGCTACAGGTATTGGTGATACTGATGCACCAAAGGCTGCACCATTTGGAATGGGTGGAGTAAAGAAATCATTCACATATAACGCTACATCCTCAGCTTCAGCATCAAGAACTGATATGGGAAGAGATGCACATGCTACATCTCAGCCACAGAGTAATGTTGAAGAAAAACCATTGAACATACCGGATTTCTTAAGAAATCGATAAGTAGCAGATTAGCATTAGATTGTGAATAAATTATAAGAAGAAGATTCTCTTGAAAGAAACTTTTCGTGAGAGTTTTCTTTTTTATTTATAAATAAAAATATTTTTATTTTATAGTTAATTAAAATGTTTTTGATACTAGGCTGTTAGAAACTGTACATGATTAAAGAGTGTTTTATAAATAAGACTGATAAAACTATTTTTTTGTAGTCATAACTAAAAGCTTTTTTATTCTTGAGATATATTAATAAAAAAATTATAATATAAGAGATTAATACATTAGGAGGAAATATCATGAGAGGTTTATGGAAGAAAGTTACGTCTGTTGTTTTAGTGGCAGCACTGATTGTAACTATTTGTCCGCAGGGAAAGA
>CAOXUF010000217.1:3843-4666 GCA_948560485.1 uncultured Eubacterium sp. | reverse complement strand
ACAGGTTGAAGCAGTAGAATTTCGAGTAGATGAAAAAACAAAACATTGTGGTAAACCATTGAAAGAAATTTCAATAAAAAATAATATGTTGATTGCGTGTATTACCCATAAAGGAAAAACAGAGATTCCAAATGGTGACTCTTATTTTGAAAACGGAGATACCGTTATTGTTGTTTCAAAAGGAGATGTGGCATTGCACCAGTTAAATGATATATTTCAATAGTTGACACTAATGAAAGAATAGTTAAGAGGCAAAAGGTTAAAGACGATGAATTACAAAGTAATAGGGAAATTTATTTCACGGATTCTATTTATAGAAGCAATTTTTATGATACCGGCACTATTAATTAGTATATATGATAATGAAAAGCCGGCAGTCATTGGTTTTTTAGGAGCAATATTGCTTATCATGATTTTGGCATTTATCCTATATTTTATCTGTAAGAAAGCGAAACAACGTTTTTTTGCGAAAGAAGGGCTGGTGTGTGTTGGTTTAAGCTGGATTGTTCTAAGTTTATTGGGGTGTCTGCCGTTTTATATTTCCGGTGAGATACCTGTATTTATTGATGCGTTATTTGAGATGGTATCAGGATTTACGACAACAGGAGCGTCTATATTGACAAATGTTGAAGCGATGTCAAGAGGACTTCTATATTGGAGAAGTTTCAGTCATTGGCTTGGAGGAATGGGTGTTTTGGTATTTCTTCTGGCAATTGTTCCTGCTGATGGCAGGAGCAACCGATTTACAATGCATTTATTGAGAGCAGAAAGTCCGGGACCTAATGTTGGGAAATTGACACCAAGAATGAGAGATACTGCAAAG
>CAOXUF010000217.1:2672-3833 GCA_948560485.1 uncultured Eubacterium sp. | reverse complement strand
TTTATATATTTTGTATATTGGTCTCACAGTGTTGAATATTATATTTTTATTGATCGGAAAAATGCCGGTGTTTGAGGCGTTTTGTACTGCTTTTGGTACAGCAGGAACCGGTGGATTTGGTGTCAAAAATAATAGTATAGCTGGTTATAGTCCGTATCTTCAGGGTGTTTGTACAGTATTTATGTTACTGTTCGGAGTAAATTTCAGTTGTTACTATTTATTATTTTTAAAACGGTTTAAGGCTGTATTTAAAGATGGAGAACTGAGAATATATTTGGGGATTGTATTTGCAAGCATTGCAATGATTACGGCGAATATATTCAGTCTCTTTGGAAATGTAAAAGATGCTTTTCATCATGCGGCATTTACAGTGTCAAGTATTATCACCACTACAGGGTTTTCCACAGAAGATTTTGATTTGTGGCCTGGCTTTTCAAAAGCAATTTTATTAATATTAATGATGATTGGTGCCTGTGCCGGCAGTACAGGCGGTGGTTTAAAATGTGGAAGACTGCTTATATTAATCCGTAGTGTAAGAAGAAATATCAGGCAGACTCTGAATCCAAGAAAAGTAGAAGTAATCCGTAATAGTGGAAATGTAGTTGATGAAAGAATTGTTTCGGGAGTAAACGGTTATTTTGCTGCATACATTTTGATTGTATTTATTAGTTTTTTACTAATTTCATTAGATGGACAGAGTATTGTTACAAATCTTTCCGGAGTGGTAGCATGTTTTAATAATATTGGACCAGGGTTTGAATTAGTGGGACCAACATCCAGTTATGCATTGTTTGGTGCATTTTCGAAGTTTATTCTGATAATAGATATGTTGGCGGGACGTTTGGAAATATTCCCGATTTTGATTCTTTTGTCCAGAAATACGTGGACAAGTAAAAGATAATTATAAAGAGGCAGGTATGAGAAATAAAAAACATAGACATATATCTACATCACAATTTATATTTTTAGGTTTCCTATTTACAATTATTTTAGGAGGCCTAATTTTAATGCTGCCTTTTGCAAGTTCTGGTGGAAAACAAACATCATTTATAGATGCTTTATTTACAGCAACCTCAGCAACTTGTGTTACAGGTCTGGTGGTTCAGGATACAGCCACATACTGGTCGGGGTTTGGTCAGTCTGTAATTTTATTCTTAATAC
>CAOXUF010000217.1:0-2662 GCA_948560485.1 uncultured Eubacterium sp. | reverse complement strand
CAGATTGGAGGAATGGGTGTAATTACCATTGCAGTTTTATTAACAATGATGTCAGGAAGAAAAATCAGCTTAAGGCAGAGAACACTGATGCAGGAAGCAATTTCTGCACCGAAAATGGGAGGAATAGTAAAACTTACCGGTTTTATATTTAAAGCGATTGTAATAATAGAATTATTGGGAGCACTATATTTGTTTCCCGTGTTTTATAAAGAATTTGGTTTTTTAAAAGGGGTATGGTATGCATTGTTTCATTCGATATCAGCATTTTGTAATGCCGGGTTTGATCTAATGGGGATAAAAGAACCGTTTTCTTCCATGACAACGCTGTCAGGATCGGTTGTAGTAAATATTGTACTAATGGTTTTGATTGTTGTGGGAGGTCTGGGATTTATTACCTGGGAGGATATGAAAGAGCATAAGTTGCATTTGGGAAAATATAGTATGCAGAGCAAAGTAATATTGTTTGTAACGGTAGTATTGATTATTGTACCGGCAGTTTATTTCTATTTCTGTGAATTTACCAGAGGGGAATGGAGAGATATGTCTGCATCTGATAAGGTAATGGCATCGTTTTTTACTTCTATTACACCAAGAACAGCCGGATTTAATACTGTAGATTTCTCAAGACTTACCGGAGCAGGACAGCTTGTTATGATTATGCTGATGTTAATAGGTGGTGCACCGGGTTCTACAGCCGGAGGAATGAAAGTGACAACCATTGCGGTAATTTTTGCTTCAGCTTTTGCAGTGTTTAGTAAGAGGCAGCAGGCACAGCTTTTTAAGAGAAGGATTTCAACAGAGATTATTGCAAGAGCAGCAACGATATTATTGATGTATGTGTTTTTATTTGTCATTTCTGCAATTGCAATTAGTACAATAGAGGGACTGCCTATTACAGAGGTTATGTTTGAGACAGCATCAGCGGTAGGTACAGTTGGATTGTCATTAGGAATAACACCAGGATTTGGAGTTGCATCTAAAATAATTTTAATGATTTTAATGTTTTGTGGAAGAGTGGGAGGATTGACAGTTATTTTTGCTACTGTTTCCGGAAATAATGGAAGTATGGCAAAACTGCCGGAAGAAAAAATTATGGTAGGATAAGGTATTTTCTGAGCAGAGGGAATGCATCAACAGGAGGAATTGGAAATGAAATCAGTTTTGTTAATTGGACTTGGAAGATTTGGAAGACATATTGCTAAAAATTTGGATGAACTAAATCATCAGGTTATGGCAATTGATAAGAGAGAAGAGAGAGTAAATGCGGTGTTGCCATATGTTACAAATGCACAGATTGGAGATTGTACAAATGAAGGATTTCTTAAATCTTTGGGGGTAGGAAATTTTGACGTTTGTATTGTTGCTATAGGTGATGATTTTCAAAATTCTCTTGAAACTACATCATTATTAAAAGAGTTGGGAGCAAATCTGGTAGTCTCCAGAGCGGCAAGAGATGTACATGCCAAGTTCTTGTTAAGAAACGGAGCAGATGAAGTTGTTTATCCAGAAAGACAGTTAGCGAAATGGATGGCATTTCGATATACAGCTGACCATATTTTAGATTATATAGAGTTGGGGAAAGATTTTTCCATATTTGAAGTGGCACTTCCGGTGAAATGGATTGGAAAAACTGTTGAAGAAGTTAATGTAAGAAGACTCCATAATATTAATATTTTGTCCATTAAGAACCATGGGGAGTTTAATATGAAAGTTACTCCGGAGACACAGTTTCATGAGGGAGATACGCTGCTTGTGTTAGGACATAATAAAGATATTCAGAAGTGCTTTCATATTTAATTGAGTTACGAAGGAGGATTGGCTTGGATATTCTGATTATGATAATTGTATGCTTTTTTGCAGGTATGGGAGCAGGGCTTGGAACGGGTCTTGCAGGGCTATCGGCAGCGGCAGTTGTTTCACCAATGTTGATTACATTTATGGGAATACCGGCTTTTGAGGCAATTGGAATTGCATTAGCATCTGATGTGCTGGCATCAGCAGTATCGGCATACACTTATGGAAAAAATAAAAACATTGATTTAAAACATGGTATTGTTATGCTGATTTCAGTTTTAGTATTTACTTTAGTAGGCAGTTATATTGCATCACTAGTACCAAATGGAACAATGGGCGGTTTCTCAAAGGTTATGACCTTATTTGTAGGGTTGAAATTTATTTTTAAACCTGTCATGAATACGGGAGAAAGGCAGAATGTGAAAAGTGAAAAACAGAAAATGATTCAGTCGATACTTTGTGGTGTGTTAATTGGATTTATATGTGGATTTGTCGGAGCAGGTGGTGGAATGATGCTGTTATTAGTACTCACCAGCGTGCTTGGATATGAACTGAAACTGGCTGTGGGGACAAGTGTATTTATTATGACATTTACAGCATTGACAGGTGCTGTCTCTCATTTTGCAATTAGTGGAACGCCGGATATTGGTATTACAGTTTTGTGCATTTTATTTACATTTATCTGGGCAAGGATTGGAGCGAGATGGGCAAACAAAGCCAGTGCAAAAATGATGAACCGAGTGACCGGAATAGTTTTATCCGTTCTTGGAGTGGTTATGTTGATTATGAAATAGATAAATAGTGGCTTATTGGAGATGATTTATATGAAAATTAAAGTATGTGGACTGACAAGCCCGAAAGAAGCTGA
>CAOXUF010000216.1 GCA_948560485.1 uncultured Eubacterium sp. | reverse complement strand
TCTGGAACTGCTTCGAAGAGGATATGATGTATACGTAGGAAAAGTCGGTACATTAAAAGTTGACTTTGTGGCACAAAACAGCAAAGGAATTACTTACTTCCATGTTTCGCTCTCCGTACAGGATAAAAAGAGGCTGAAGCGTGAACTTCGTCCTCTCATAGCAATCCGCGACCATTATCCAAAGGTTATTCTTACATTAGATGAAGACTCTGAGACTCAGTATGACAGTTTGGGGCTTTTAAGAAGCCGTATCTTACATAACTAAAAGTGAATTCTGCCAGTACCTGGCTAAATATGTTTAAAGTCTTTGAATGAAGTATATAATAATATTAATTGCAACAAAAATATCGAAAAGAGAAATCGAAACAAAAAGTATAGAAATTCAGATCAAATATTGTAAAAATCAAAAAGGAATGTTATAATACTAAAAAGAAAATTTGAATAATATTTGTTTAAGGTATATGTGGAGGATATTATGGATAGGCGTTTTGTTAGGATAAAAAATATTTCGATAGAAAATTTTAAAAATGTAAAAAGAGGAACGCTTGATCTTGAAAATCGCAGAAAGGATTATCATGCTAGTATCATTGGATTGTATGGGCAAAATGGTTCTGGAAAAACCGCGCTAATAGATACACTGCAAGTATTGAAGTTTTCTCTGTGTGGTAAAGCTGTTCCAGCGCAATATGCAGATTATATTAATATTAATGAAAAGTATTCAACACTTAAATTTCAATTTAAGATGCAGATAGAAAAAGCAATTTATAACATATGGTATCAATTTTCTATGGAAAAAGTGATTGATGAGGCTCAGATTGAAGAAAATGAACTTGGAGTTGTTGAAATCAAATATAAGGTACAGATTTTTGACGAAATCTTAAGTTTTAGCTATGTATCTGAAGAAGAGAAGATCCGCAAGAGTCCGCTTATAGATACAAGAACATCTGAAGTATTTATACCCAAGTCAAAGTATAATGAACTATTGGAAAATAATGATGAAGATATTGTGGAACTTTTTTTGACAAAACGTTTGGTTCAGGCGCAGTCCAGATCATTTATTTTTTCTAGAGAAATGCTGAACCGTTTTAGAAAAAGCTGCAACGTCAAATTATATTTGGATATTATTAATTGTTTAAATTCATTTGGCAATAAAGAGCTTTTTATCATCGATACACAACATGAAGGTTTAATCAACATGAATGCATTACCGTTATCTTTTAGGTATAGAGATCATAAGGCTGAAATGTTTGGCAACCTTTTGTTTCCATTAGAGGTACCGGCATCAATTCCCGATGAAGCCGTGGACCCTGTTAAAAAGATTATTGATAATATGAATATTGTTTTGCAGCAATTGGTTCCTGGATTAACGATAAGTATTGTAGATTTAGGTCCCGTAGTTTCAAAAGAAGGTAATATTGGCAGATTAGTACAGTTAATGTCATTGAAAAATGGGAAAGAAATCCCGTTTCGATATGAATCGGGCGGAATTAAAAAAATAGTTTCGATTTTACAATTGCTGATTATAGTATATAATAATCCATCAATTACAGTGGCCATTGATGAAATGGATTCCGGAATATTTGAATATTTACTTGGAGAATTGCTCAATATCATTTCGGAAAAGGGGAAAGGGCAGTTAATCTTTACATCACATAATTTAAGACCGCTTGAAACAATCGATAAGGGATTTATTGCCTTCACAACGACGAATCCGGAGAACCGATATATTCGATTTACCAATGTGAAAGGGAACAATAATTTGAGAGATTTTTATTACCGTGATATTGTTTTGAGAGAGCAAAATGAGGAAGTATATAATTCAACAAATAACTTTGAAATTGCTTTAGCGTTCAGAGAGGCGGGTGAGGCTTTTGGCTCGTAAAAAAGTCGTACTCGTTATTGTAGAGGGGCCATCTGATGATACGGCATTAGGCATTATGTTGAATCAGATTTATGATAAAGATAAGGTGCATGTACACATTATGCATGGCGATATCACAACCAGGAAAGGTGTACGTTCAGATAATATTGTTGCAAAAGTAGGAGATGAAGTTCGTAAATATGCAAAATCCAATCACTATACATCAAAACACTTTAAGCAAATAATTCACATTGTTGATATGGATGGTGCATATATTCCAAACGAAAATGTCATTTTGGACTTAAAACATGACAAAATATCCTATGAGCCTGATGGGATTCATACTCCGGATCAACAAGGAATTATTGAACGAAACAAGCAGAAGACAGATAATCTGTATAAATTAAGAGGCACAGGCCAAATATGGAAAGTGCCCTATAGGGTATATTATATGTCCTGCAATCTTGACCATGTGCTACATAATAAGCGCAACAGTACAGATGATGAAAAAGAAATGGACGCATATTGCAAGATTGATGATGTTGCACTGTGGATTGCATCAATTCCCTTTGACACTGCTGCCGCATCCATCTCCTATGTACTTTCCAAAAGACGCTCCGAAGAATCCAGCGCCTGAATGAGCCCATCCCACCCGGGTTCATCCACTACATTCAAAAATTCCTGTTCTATTTCCCTGTTTGGAATAAATACTTCACCAGTTTCCCATGTGGTACAGATAATCCGCGACGGGTTCCGTGCCGCACAGTACTTTGGCAGCATCTTTTTTATATCGGACCGGTATTTCCTGACCGTCCCCATGCTCTAGGAATGGAAACAGAATTTTTTTGACAGGCTGGCTCTTCTCCATGTCATTACAAGGGAAAAGAAGAACTGCACCGCTTATGAACAGCCTGGCATTTATAAGGGAAGAGGAAGATGCATTGTAGTTGTTAAAGTGCAGGTTTGCTGTTATCTTAGCAAAATCTGCACTTTTTGTCAGTGATACCGATTATTTACGGTTCCTGGTTTAGTGAACCGGATGTCAGTGAGTATAATCTCAGAATTCTTGAAACTCTTGTTGAAACAGAACCAAGAGATGATAAAGCGTAGCACCTCACTTATGGAAGAAGTGGTAAAGCTCAATGCAAGGTGTCTAGCTGTTTTTTCCTGCCGCCTAGAATACAAAACATAATGCCACACAATCGTGTTCAGGGGGTGTTGACCTCATTCTAAAGAGAATGGGGGTGATGCTATGAAAAAGAGAAAACATAAGAATCATATCTCTCTTATGGAATTGCTGACATTTGGCATATTCCTTTTGGCATTACTTACATTTATTTTTACATTTTGTAATTAGCCTTAGATAGCAAAAGCCACCCTTGTACTTTGGCCGGTAGATGGGTGGCTTTGCTATCCTCAATCCTGGTCAACCCCTTGTGGGCGGTTGCTTTTTATTTCGTGTCTATAATATAGCGTATCTTAGATTTGATTGCAAGAACCATAATTCCCCTATGACAGGACAGAGCACCATTTGGAAATTTTGAGTGAGCTTCCGGTGGGAGTTAAGGTTGAATATATAGATAATGCACGGACAAAAAGCAGCATGAAGTATGAAATGAATTTGTTATACCATCCACGGTCACAGAGTGCATTCAGCGGAATATCTGGATATTCCGCTGAACAGTTCCCTAAAAAGGTAAGCGTGGAATCCGGGGAATAGGTACTGATGATCTAGCAGTTACTCAAACAGTTGCCATAACTCAAAAGTATATTCAAATATTTTTTTATATTGATCATATCATCTAAATCTATATTGTATTTTTCAGATATATATTTGTAATAATACAATATGTGTTTTCTATCAATTACAGTATTACATATTATCGCAGAAAATTGCTTTGTCCAACAATGCCATACTCCAACTCTGTGTGAAATATAATAACTTTTGTAGTGCCAAATGGGTCACAGGTGCCTCATCCGATGCCTGCGACAAGAACCAGTCACAGAGCGCATTCAGACCCTCGCTGAAAGCGAATTTTAAATGGGCTAGATGCAAAAGAAAAATATAAAATGAATGTAGCTAAGCAGTTTTGTATTTGTGGGATTTTGTTCCAAAAACCATTGATAATATAACATTTTTGGGATATAATAACTACAAATTCAAAAGCAGGAGGTGTACCAATGATCATTCAACGGAAAGAATATATGGATAAGCTAATCGCCTTTAAAGATAAGCAACTCATTAAGATTGTAACAGGAGTTCGCCGATGCGGGAAGTCAACGCTGCTGGATCTCTATCAGAAATGGCTGTTGGAACACGGAGTTGCAGAAGAACAGATTATTTTTGTTAATTTTGAAGACATAGATTTTGAAGAATTGACAAATTACAGGAAATTATACGCTTATCTAAAAGAGCGGCTAATTCCGAATAAGATAACCTATATTTTTTTTGATGAGATTCAACACGTAAAAGATTTTCCAAAAGTTATTGACAGCCTTTATATTAAGAAAAATATAGATATTTATCTCACGGGCTCGAACGCCTACATGCTTTCCAGTGAGATTGCCACACTGATCTCGGGCCGTTATATACAGATTGAAATGCTTCCGCTCTCCTTCAAAGAATATATGGAGAGTACCGGAAGCATGAATGACCGCGGCATAAAGTACACAGAGTATTTAGAAAACAGCTCATTTCCATACACACTGGAGCTAAAAGGACAACCGGACGAAATTCGCGACTATCTGGAGGGTCTATATAGCACGATCGTTATTAAAGATATTGTAAATCGGAAAAAAATAACGGACA
>CAOXUF010000215.1 GCA_948560485.1 uncultured Eubacterium sp. | reverse complement strand
TATTTGAGACGGTAGAGTTTGGATATAACAAAATTGTGGTGGAAAGACCTTTGCGGGATGAAAATGAGGAAATAGTCTTGAAGAAGGGGAAACCTGTTGCGGATGCAAGCTTGCGTGATACAGAGAATGTACCGCTTACGCAGGATGTTGACAGATATTTTGAGAGAGAAGTGCTGCCATATGCGGAAGATGCATGGATTGATAAGAAAAAGACGAAAGTGGGATATGAGATACCTATGACAAGATATTTCGATGAGTATCAGGCACCGGAAAAGGTGGAGGATATTGTGGCTCGGATTCATGTGCTGGAGGCTGATATTTCTGCTTCTTTGGAGAAGTTATTTGCGGAGGAGAAATAGGTATGGCTAGAGAAATGAAGGATAGCGGATATTATTGGATAGGGAAAATACCTATAAATTGGCAGATTAGGAAAGTTAAGGATTTATATCAGATACAGACAGGATTTACTCCGGATACAAAACGGGAAGAATATTATGCAGATGAAATTGAGGGGTATGATTGGCTAACTATTGGAGATTTGGATGGCAAAATGTATATACCTCATACTACTAAAAATCATATTTCTAAATTATACGTTCAAAAATTTAGTCCATCCATAATTCCTAAGGGAAGTCTATTGTATAGTTTTAAACTTTCGGTGGGGCAAGTGTCTATAACTAATAGAGACATATACTCAAATGAAGCAATAGCGTCATTTATGCCTCATAGTGGGGTGTGTTTAGAATTTTTGTACTATTCTTCAAGTATGATTGTAGAGAATGCCAATGAAAATATTTATGGGGCAAAAATTTTAAATCAAGAGTTAATTAGAAACGCGAGGGTAGTTTGCCCTCCGATTGAAGAACAGAAGAAGATAGCTTTATTTCTCAATAAAAAATGTTTAGAACTTGATAATGTGCTTGAAAAAACTCGTGCAAGTATAGAAGAATACAAAAAGTTAAAGCAAGCTGTTATTACACAGGCTGTTACCAAGGGCTTGCATAGTGATAGAGAGATGAAAGATAGTGAGAATAAATGGGCAAGAGAAATACCATCGGATATTAAGATTAGCCGAGTGGGATTGCATTATGAAATTATTCTAGGGAAAATGTTATGTACAAATCAAATTGATGATACATATACATATGAGCCTTATTTTTGCGCGGCAGATATTCATTTTGAAGGTATAGCAGAGAATGAAAGAAAAAAAATGTGGTTTAGTCCGTTAGAAAAGCAGCAATACCTTGTAAGAAAAGATGATTTACTTGTGGTAGAGGGCGGTGCAGGGGCTGGCGGTTGCGCTGTTGCGCCGATTCAAGAGGTGTCAACATATATTCAAAATTCTATAATGATAGTCAGACCAGGAAAGAGTGCAGATGTGCGATATTTGAAATATTGGATAGAGTGTTTAGTCAAACAGGGATATATTGATGTGGTTTGTAATAAAGCAACCATTCCGCATTTTACAAAAGATAAGCTTGCGAATGTTCCTTTTCTGGTATTTTCCTTACAAGAACAAGAAGAGATTGCCAATTATCTTGACCAAAAATGTTCAGCAATAGATGAACTTATTGCAAAGAAAGAACAATACCTCTCCGAGATAGAGAATTACAAAAAAACTTTAATCTACGAATATGTGACAGGAAAAAAGGAAGTGCCACAGAATTGCTAAACATAAAAGAAATTGCCGAAACAGTGTTTAGGCAATTGGATAAAAAGGAGATAAAAATACATGAACGATAAGAAATATCAGGTGTTTATCAGTTCAACATATACTGACCTAGCCGAAGAACGTAAAAAGATTCTTGATGTTCTTTTTATGGCAGATTGTATTCCGGCAGGAATGGAAGCATTTGTGGCGGCAGATACAGAGCAATTTGAAGTGATAAAAAAAGTCATAGACTTATGTGATTACTATGTGCTGATAATTGGAAAGCGTTATGGTTCAGTTCATCCGGATACTGGGAAGAGTTATACTGAAATGGAATATGATTATGCAATAGAGCGGGGTATTCCGGTTTTGGTATTTGCTATTGATGACAATGTGAAGCTCGCATCAGATAAAACAGAAGCGGATGAGGATAAGAAAGATAAATTAAAGAAGTTTCGCACAAAAGCAATGACGAATAGATTAGCAAGTATATGGGCTTCAACAGAGGACTTAACCGGTAAATTGGCAATTTCAATTATGAAGGCAAAAACGGTAATAAAGCGTCCGGGATGGCAGAGGGCAGTTGATTTTGATGAGGCGTCTCTCCGGCGGGAAATTATGACATTGAAAAGTGAAAATGAACAATTAGCAAATGATTTAAAGGCTGCAAGAGAAGAGATTTCCTCTTTAACGGAGCAAAACAATATTGCGTTTGAGAATCAGGAGATAAAAATAGAATATCATTATTATGATTATGAAGCTCACAGAACGCGATATGGAAGTGTCACAACGAATTTGAAAGAAATTTTTAAGGTGATTGCTACGGAAATGATGGATGTGTCAATTACTGAAAATAGTATTGAAGAGACAATAAAAACAAATTTTTATTCAGGTGATAATACGGTGCATTTGAATGATAGTCAATTTGTAAAAAAAATATTGAATCAGTTTCGGGCATTAAATTTAATAAATTCTTCATGGAGTAAAGAGAATAAAAAATTGTTTTGGGGATTAACATCCAAAGGATGTAAAGTAAGAGATGATTTAATTTTAATTAGGAATTAAAAGGGAGATTTAAATGGAAAACAAATTGATTTTGCCGGAAAATTATAAACAGACATATGACAAGATTGTGAAAATGATTGAAACAGCAAAACATAAAGTATTTGAGACGGCTAATTTTCAAACCGTATATTTGTTTTGGCATATAGGACAAGAACTAAAAGATAATATTTTGAATGGACAGAAGGCAGAATATGGAAAATCAATCGTGAAAAATATGAGCAAAGATTTAGAGTTTCAATATGGGCGTTCTTATGAAAAGAGTTCTGTTTTTCGCATGATACAATTTTATGAAGAATTTCCTGATTTTGAAAAAGTTGCTACACTGTCGCAACAATTGACATGGTCTCATTTTAAGGAGTTGTTGCCAGTTAATGACGAATTAAAAAGAGAATTTTACGCTGTTTTATGTAAAAATGAAGGATGGAGTGTAAGAGTATTAAGAGAACGGAAAAAATCAATGTTATATGAAAGAACTGCGATTTCTAAGCGTCCTGAAGAAACAATTAGGAATGATATTAGGCTTTTGGAAGAAAAAGATATGATGACGGTAGATATGTTTTATAGAGATCCTTGTATATTAGATTTTTTAGGATTGCAGGATACTTACAGTGAAAAAGATTTAGAAAACGCAATTTTGGCAGAATTGGAAAAATTTATTTTGGAAATGGGAACGGATTTTGCTTTTATGGCGCGGCAGAAAAAGGTTACTATAGATGGAAAAGACTACAAGATAGACTTGTTGTTCTTTCATAGAAAATTGAAAAGGCTTGTTGTTGTGGAATTAAAAATTGGAGAATTTGAACCAGAGTATAAAGCACAGGTAGAACTTTATCTGCGATGGCTTAACAAATATGAGCGGATGGAAAACGAAGAAGCGCCAATTGCATTAATATTATGTGCAGAGAAGTCAGATGAAGTAATTGAATTACTTGAATTGGATAAGGGAGATATCAGGGTAGCTCAATATTTGACAGCTATGCCGCCAAAGAAAGAACTCGAAGAAAAGCTGCGTTTGGCAATTCAAAGAGCAAAAATACAATTAGAGCAGCGAATAGAATAAAAGTCGCTACATGTAGCAATTTTTTAAATCGATTTGCGGAGGAAAATCATGAGCATAACAGTTACCACAGAAAAGCAGTTTGAATCAGACATTGAGGCTTTTCTCATATCATCCGAAGGCGGATATACAAAGGGAAACGGAACATATAATCCGATGCTGGGTTTATATCCGAATAAACTGATTTCTTTTATCCAGCGTACCCAACCGAGGGAGTGGGCGGCATTTGAACGGCAAAATGACATAGACCCAGTGCGTAAATTCTGTGTTGCTTTTAATAATGCCTGTGATATGGACGGAGTGCTGCACATTTTGCGAAACGGATTCAAGCATAGGGGTACTACCTTTAAAGTTTGTTATTTTAAACCCGAATCCGCATTGAATGATACAGCCGGGATTCAGTATGCGGAAAATGAAGTGGAATGTTATAGACAATGGTATTATTCTGCTGATACGAAAAAATCTGTGGATATGGTACTTGTAGTGAATGGTATTCCGGTGTTTGCTTTTGAGCTAAAAAACCAGTACACAGGACAGAATGTGGATCATGCTAAGACCCAATGGATGTATGACAGAGACCCGCGAGAGATTTGTTTTCAGTTTAATAAGAGGATTTTAGCATATTTTTGCGTAGACCACACGGAAGTTTGGATGACAACAAAGCTGGTAGGGAAACATACCTATTTCTTACCTTTTAATCAAGGTTCTAATGGGGCTGGTTGTGACGGTGGTGCGGGCAATCCGCCCAATCCGAACGGATATCCTACGGCATATCTTTGGGAAAATGTATTTCAGAAAGACAGTATGTTGGATATTATCCAAAAGTTTATTAATTTGCAGAAAAAGAAGACATTGATATTTCCGCGCTATCATCAGTTAGATGTTGTTCGGAAGCTTGTGGCGGATGTACGGACAAACGGAGCAG
>CAOXUF010000214.1 GCA_948560485.1 uncultured Eubacterium sp. | reverse complement strand
CACCGGTAACTATATTTACAATAGGGCAGATAACTGCCGCAATAAAAAACATCCATCGCATTGTAGTGAAAAACTTCTGACGTTTTAATTTTCTTTTTTCTACATATGGGTATGTTATCTTAATTTTCATAATTCTCACTCCCTTCTACGATCACTTCTACTCCGTCTGCCTGAAGCAAATCGTACATTTTTTCTTCAAAGGAAGGATCTACTGTCATTTTAGCAATAGAAAATGTCGTTATATTATCAAAAGTTACGACAGAACATCCGGCACGATTCGTAATCGCTGTACCTAAAATAAAATCCATACTTTCAATATGTTTTGAAATAGACGAAGGCATTTCGACAACACCTAAATTAGAAAGTGTATTTGTAAAAATTTTATCTCCTAAAAATCCGTAAATCACTTTTGCAACAGGCTGTTTCACAGCAAGTGGAACATATTTCAGCATATTTACCATTTTTTCTGTTGATGTAAGCATTTCAATCATTGCTTCCTTCGATGCTTTTTTATGTAATTGTGTATTAATTTCATCTATCATAGAAGGTGCATCATTGATTTCTGTTATTGGTATCCGAATTCCACAATACATTGAAAAATTACGCACAGTTTCTGACGGATAAAATTTTCGCATATTCACCGGAACCTGAATGCTGATATCTCCTGACAATTCATCTGTTGCGGCTTTTCCCGCAAGAAACATAAGCATCAGCAAGTAGCCGGTAACTGTTGTATTATATTTTTTTGCTGCATTCTTCAGTTCCAACGTATTCATTTTTAAATGAACAATGCGGCAAGGTGTGTTTACTGCAAGTCTTCCACTCATCTGCACTGCCGATTTATCAATAAATCCAGATGCTGTATCGCTTTGAGTCACTTTGGCAAAAGCATTTTCAAACTCTTCCGAATCTGGAGTATCATTCACATCCCAAATTGTTTCGTCCATTACTATATCTGTTTCTGACAACCTTAGATATTCTGCTGTCAAAGCTTTCAGAAAAGTCATTCCTCCTGTTCCATCTGTCAGAACATGAAAAAACTCTACACTAATGCGATTGTTGTAATATAAAACCCGAAATGACTGCGAACCACTGTACGAAACCTGAATCGGCTGGCATGGAATATCATTTTCCTTTTCAACACAGAATCGTCTTTTGGCTGTGTCAAGATAATGCCAGAAAAATCCTTTTTTCAACGTAGTCGCAAAACTCGGAAAACGCTTTATCGTAAAGTTCAATGCCATTTGCAGCAACTCCGGAACTACCTCTTTTTTCAGATAAACCGACATACGAAAAATCGGCATACTGCCATGTTTCATTGACATTGGATAAATTTTTGCTGCATCATCCAATGCAAGCCACAATATGGGCGGCCTTGCATAAAATCCACCTAGATATTTAATATCCAGTAACTCTAATGCCTTTTCTAATGGTACTCCTATCGTCTCATAATATAAAATTGCCTTCTCAAAATCCTCACGCAGTATCTTTTTTTCTGTATTCTTCAAAAGACAATGTATGTTAAATTCCCGAAAGAAAACTTCCAACATTTCTGCTTTTTCATCTGATTGCTTTTTTATATATTTTTCAAAATAATTATCTTGATTATTTTTCATATATCTGTTCCTTAATTCCCTCTTTATTTTAGTCCCACTCTAACTCTACCGGGCAATGGTCTGACCCCAATATATCTGTGTGTATCACCGCATTTTTCATTCTGTCTTTAATGTTATCAGATACGAGAAAGTAGTCAATACGCCAACCTGCATTCTTTTCACGTGCCTTGAATCTGTATGACCACCAACTATAAACGCTTTCAACATCAGGGTAAAAATAGCGAAAACTATCCACAAATCCACTGTCCAGTAGTTCTGTCATTTTCTCTCGCTCTTCGTCTGTAAATCCCGCGTTCTTTCTATTTGTCTTAGGATTTTTCAAATCTATTTCCTTATGTGCCACATTCATATCACCACACACAATAACGCCCTTCTTTTGTGCCAGATGATTCAGGTATTTTCGAAAATCTTCTTCCCACTCCATACGATAATCCAATCTTGCCAGTTCATTTTGGGAATTTGGAGTGTACACTGTAAGTAGATAATACTCTTCATATTCCAATGTAATTAGACGTCCCTCCTGGTCATGCTTTTCGATTCCCATTCCATAACTTACAGATATCGGTTCATGTTTTGTAAATATTGCTGTTCCTGAATACCCTTTTTTCACAGCATAATTCCAATACTGATAATATCCAGGCAAGTCCAACGCAATCTGCCCCTCTTGTAATTTCGTCTCCTGTACGCAGAAAAAATCTGCATCCAATTTTTTAAAATCTTCTATAAAGTTTTTTCCCACACAAGCACGCAGCCCGTTTACATTCCATGATATAAATTTCATTTTTATTCTCCATTCACTTTAATCTGTTTTATCATTTCTTCTGCAAAATCCAATAAGATTTCTTTATCTTCATTTATGATTTCGTCTGTTTCATAGCAATGTATTGCATTCAAAATTAACCTTTTATACTTTTGATTCACATTTCTAATTGCCCATTTTCCACCTTCTAATTTAGACAGACATAACCTTTCTTTCAGAAACGCTGTCACTCTGCACAAATTAAGTATAACATAGACCGCGTTTACAAGAATGTCTTCTTTCGCATTCTTTACGTCTTCCCATATACTGTCTATATAGTATTCTTCCTGTACTTTGCCAAACACCTCTGTTATCTCTTTTCCATATAATACAATTCCATATTGATGAATTATCATAAAGTGTGCAGCAAGGTCTTTATCGGTACCATTCATTTTTTCTATATATTCGTAAGGATTATTTTTAAACCATTGTAAATGTGCAATAGAAAAGTGTAATTCAAATCTCGTAGGATATACAAAAGGATTGCAATATTCTTTCTTTACGATGCTGACTTCTATACCTTTTGGTGGTGCCTGCTGATTCAGTTCCACAACACTGTTCATAAAATCTATCTTCTGCTTTTCTGTCATATCATTTTCTATTACAACGATGAAATCTATATCACTTTTATTAGGATTGAAGCAGCCCATAGCCAAAGAACCGTGCAGATAGATGCCTGTTAAGTCATCCGAAAATATGTCTTTACACATATTTGTAAAATCATTTATTACATCTTGGTATAACATAAGCTTTCTTCCTTTTACTCTCTATTTCTGTTTAATAAAATCACATCGGGGTACCAACTTCTATTAAATTTCCATCCGGACCATAAAAACGGACTACTTTCTGTCCCCATGAATGCTCCATCAAATGATTCACGTAGCAGATTGGTTCCTCATAGTTTTCTAATTTTTCTACAAACCTTTCTATATCTTTCTCTTCAAAATAAAGTTCTGTGGAATTATTCTGAGGTATTACTTCTCTTTGTATAAATTCTTCCCAGATAGAAGCATCCTGCAATACCAATCCTTCTGTCAAAATCACGTTACCGTCATTATCTAAAATGACATCCAGACCGAACAGGTCTTTGTAAAATTTCTTTGACTTCTCAATATCTTTTACAACAACTAACACATTTTTTAATTTCATTCTGTTCTCCTAATTATATCTCTTTACACTCCTATCTCTATAACACGTGTAGCAATATTACTTGTGAAAGTAGAATCATGCTCTACAAAAATTAATGTAGGTTCATACTCAAGAATCAACTGTTCTATTTGTATTTTTGACAAAACATCTATATAATTTAGTGGTTCATCCCAGATATATACATGTGCCTGTTTTCCTAAACTTGCGGCAAGCAGTACTTTCTTTTTCTGTCCTTCACTATAATTCTCTATCCTTTTATCAAACTGGTCTCTAGGAAAATCCATTTTCCTTAATATTGTCATAAATAGTGTTTCATCAACCATACTTTCTCTGGCATATTCACGTAAAGTACCTGCAAGCCCTTCTGTAGACTGGGGAACAACTGAAATAATCAAACCTCCTGCCTGAAAGATTTCCCCTGTATATTTTATGTTTTCTCCACAAATTAATTTCAATACCGAGGATTTGCCACATCCATTTTTACCAGTTAAAGCAATTCTTTCGCCCTGCATAACAGCAAAATTTACATCTTTGCAAACCTCTTTATCATCATAAGAAATTGCAATGCTCGACAGCTCTATCAACCTCCTGCTATGATGATGTATCGGACGCAATTCTAAATCAGAACAGACTTCAATATCTTTCAACAGCTTGGTTTTTTCACGAATAGCTGTCTGTTGGCGTGACTCCAGACTTTTAGAACGTTTCATCATCTTTGCAGCTTTATGACCTACATATCCCCTGTCTATTTTTGAACCAGAGTTCGTTGTTCCTTTTTTTGATTTTTCAACCCTGCCTGACCATTCTCCACTTCGCTTTGATGCCTCTGATAACCTCTTGATATCTTTATTTAATTTTTCATTCTGAGCCAGTTCAAATTTATCCTGCTGCTCTTTATTGTGAAACCATGATGAAAAATTCCCTTTTTGAATCTCTATATTCGTTTTATTAATAGACAAAACATGATCAATACATTCATCCAGTAAAACTCTGTCATGCGATACAAGAATAAATCCTTTTTTCCTCTTTAGATATTTTTTTACGGAGTCGCGGGCTGCTGAATCAAGATGATTCGTAGGCTCATCAATAAGTAAAAATGCATTAGATGCTAAAAACAAAGCAGCAAGCAATACTTTTGTCT
>CAOXUF010000213.1:1858-4734 GCA_948560485.1 uncultured Eubacterium sp. | reverse complement strand
CACTGCATCAATCTGATTATGGAAATCATGCTGCCTTCGCCTGATTGTTTCGATCATCTCTTCAAACACACCATTATAAAGGTTCGTCATTTTTATTTCTCTGTCTTTTCTTTCCATTTCATATGTAAATTCCTGCCAACGATACAAGAAAATCATAAACATTGACATAAATAGGCTAATCAAAATAAACGTATCTATTTCTATAACACTGCTTATTTTTATCGAAAACATACAATAAACCATTATTGCTATGCACAACAACAAGCACATTCTTAAAACCCAATCTTTTTTCGCACACAACTCAACTACATTTGTATATTTGGAATTGTTTCTTGTTAGAAAAAGTATTATCAACATTACTGCGTTAATACATACAATTATTACACTCTCACTCGGAATAATATAGTTTATAAAACTCATTGGAATATAAATTATCATTTGTAAACAAACGTTTATAATAATTACCAACATACATTTTAATATTGTCCGCTGTATCGTATCCTTAAATTTAACATAGGCATATACAAAATAAATCAAATAGACCGCAAAGTATAACTGTTTCGACACAATCTCATCCCGGATCATCTGCATAAAGGTTAATTCAATCACAATAAAACCGACATTATAAATATCCAGCTTTACTTTTTCTCCACTAAGGCTATGTAAACACAATACAAGCGCTAACATTTCTAACAATCTGTAAATTACTTCGAACATTTTGCTATTCCCTCCAGAAAACTACGTTTTAAACGTAATCCTAACTCTAATGTTCCATGTCCGTTTCTTAATTTAATATATCGGTTAACAGCATCTGTATTTTCTACAAAATCTGCATTTACAATCGTATTTTTATTGCATTTAATAAATCTTTCAGAATTTAACTCAAGTAAAATAAGCTTACTTGATTTATATGGTGCTTCTATTACCGTTCCATCTGCACAATGAATAAAAACACTGTAACTATTTATTTGAAAATATACAATATTCTCTACTTTTACAGTGTAATAAATACCATCCTTTTTATAATTATAATATCTGCTTTCCTCTTTTGCAGTTTTAAAATCTAATGTTTCCTTAACAATTTTAACAAATTCCTCATTATCATAAGGCTTTTCAAAATATCTATAACAGTGCAATTGAGCATATGCATAGAAATCAGCATCCTCCAATGAAGTTGTAAATATAATTGGCGTAAATTTGTATCTTTCTATTTTCCTGATACTTTCGACAAACTTTGTTCCTGCCACATCTCCTGGTATATTTATATTCAATATAATATCTACAATAAACAAATCGATGTGGTATTCTAAAGCATAGCGATATGCCTGTTCGCTATTTTCTGCTTTATGAATAAATACCCCATCGATTTTACTGATAAGTTCACATGCCTTTTCCATACACCGCTTGTTGTCTTCGATTATTAATATTTGTTTATCTAATGATTGCATACTATATATCTTCTCCCTTAAGTACATTTTTCTATTTTTTCTTTAAGTACACATCATAATCATATTGCGGACCTCCGAATGCCTGTTTTGCTATCTCAACAAATACCTTTACTTTTTCTTCATCTGTTTGACATTGGAAATCATAAACATATTCCTCCTCATTTGCCACTTTACCTAAAAGAATATAATTCGGTGTCGCTCCAAATTTCTCATATATTCTTTTCGAATGATTTATAGTTACCTTGCTTTTCCCATATTCAATATTCTGATAATGAGTGGTTGAGTGTATTCCTAATATCTCTGCCATTTTTTCTTGAGACAGTCCATGTTTCTTTCTCACTGCACGAATTCGTCGACCTATTTCTTTGTTCATCACTACTTCCTGTTTCATATGAATGCTCCAATACTTACCACTTAATTTTAATCTTTTTGTCGCCATCCCACCACTTTCCTATGGAGGTTGTTCACACTGTATGATAGTGTATTTTAGCATTAAAATATAAAAACTATCTTTATATACATAACAACGAATATATAAATATTCTTCACAAAAAATCTAGAAAAAAGGACCCCTATACCTCTTAATTTCGTATAGGAGTCCTTTTCGACCAGCAAAATAGAATAATATTAACAATATCTCTGCTGTCTTTTTTACTGCCACACCCATTTATATATAGACATGGCAATCTTATTATTAGCAACGATTATTTTTTCACTTTAACTTTTTTAGGATTAGACCATTTTCCTGTATATGTTTTGCCTTTTACAACTTTCATTGCTCTAACACGGACATACAATTTCTTCTTGTTCTTAATCTTTTTTGAAGTCAACGAGAATTTTACTTTCTTCACAGTTTTCTTAACCAAAACATTCTTTTTACTGAATTTTTTGCTCTTTGAAATCTGTACCTGATACTTAACGCCCTTCAATTTCTTAAGTGTAAGCTTAACCTTCTTTGCTGCTTTCTTCTTCGTAGCAGATTTAACACTTGCTTTTGGGACAGTTATTTTTTTAGGTACTGACGTTGTAACTTCTGTTGGAGTTTCTTTTGTTGTAGGAACTTCTTTTGTTGTAGTCTCATCCTTCTTAACTTCAATTCTATGATTACTAACTGTGAAATCTACATTCTTCACTTCACCAGTTTCGCCTCCACCAAATATCCATATGAAATCAAAAACTTTTTGCTCTGCTTTAAAGTTCTTTTTATATGTCTTCTTTTCACCTGCTTTTACTTGGATTTCTTCTACAGTCTCTCCAAACTGAATTCTTACAACCATATCCTTTGAGGCAGAGATATCCGCACTATATGTATATTCCACTCCCGGATTTACAATAATCTTTTCAGAAGTTGCCTGAATGCCCCATTCTCCACCTTTCCAGTTACCACCTGTTGTAACAAAACTTCCACTAATATTTCCTGCTGACTGG
>CAOXUF010000213.1:0-1848 GCA_948560485.1 uncultured Eubacterium sp. | reverse complement strand
ACCTACATACAATTTCCAGTTCTGCGGCTCCATATAGTTTCCGTCTGATGATACTGTAGGTTTTAATTCTACATTTTCATATTCTATTGATATTTTTTCTGATTCTAAACCAGCTTTTGCCTCTACGGCAGTTACAGATACTGTATATTTTCCGGCCGGTTGTAAAGCAAAATAATCAAATGTATTATATGATGTCGTTGTAATTGCTTCACTATTAACACGTATATCATTAACATATAAATTATAAGTTACTGAACCCTCTACAGCCTCCCATATAAAGTTGTAATTTTCCTTAATGTTTTCACCTTTTTTATTATTTAATCCTGTTGGTGTAGCCGGTGCATGAGGACGCATTGATTCCGGAACAGCACCTAAAATTGCAATTTCTGTAACCTGCATTCCATAACCAACAGCTTTTGGACATGAAACCTTAACATATCTTACTGTACCTTCATTAACGCCGGATACATCTGCCAGAATACCAAATGGGGCTGTCTTTTGTGCATCATGCTGCTTGTTAAATTCAACCTGAGATATTGTGGCTGCCTTAGTCCAGTTTTCCTTATCTGTAGAATATTCAATCAACATTCCACCATCTCCCGGATAACATCCACCAACATCAATTCTATAACATGTATAAATACTGTCAATATCAGCCGCATTACATTCTTCACCTATATCAATAATAAAGTATGAACCGTCTGTTCCTTTTGTAGGTGTCGCATAATCATCACCACTCACAATACCATTCGTAATGCTGCCTTCACCTTCTGAACTCTGTCCACCCATTAATTCCCATGATGCCATATGTGCAAAGTTCTTTGTATAGTCTTTGAAATCATCAAGAACGGTCTTTACTTCAACTTCGGTACTGATAAGGCCATCTGATACAAAACCATTATTACTTGATACTACCTTAATCGTATGTTTTCCTGATGAAACTCCTGTAATTGTATAATCTCTTCCTGCCACACAATCTGTTAGTGAAGGAGAAGTTTCATTATCAAGATATACTATATATTTATAGTTTTCCTGGTTTTCACCGGCTGTTATATGAAACTTGATATCACCGGTCAAAGACTGGCTCTTCTCTGAAGATACATCAACCGATGCAGCATTTGCACTAGGCTCACTGATTTCTGTTTTTGTTACCGTAAATATTTTTCCTGCACCAACTATAGAACCAAGTGCCTTAATAATTTTTGCTGTTCCATTTGCATCTGCTATAACAGTATCTGACCATTGTGAACTTACTCCATCAATCTCATATACAATCTGGTATGCATATGTCTTGCCGGCATCTAAGCCGGTAAAGATTTTTCCTAACTGAAGTCCCCATTCTTGATTTGCTGCATTCTCAACATAAACAGATATTGTATCTTCACCATCTTTTCCATCTTTTGCCGATGCAACAATGCCAGACCATGTATTTCCTGTGTAAATGTTCCATTCTGATGCCGGCTTGTTATCATCACTGATTGTATATTTTGTTTCTGTATCCATTGGATGCCAATCTTCCGTATCCAATGCAACATATCCATCAAGCTTTGTGCTTACCTCTACTTCATCACTTACAATTCCTGTTGAGTATCCACCATTATAAATCGATATAACTTTAACTGTATGTTTTCCTGATGTAACTCCTGTAATTGTATAATCTTTTCCTGCCACACAATCTGTAAATGAAGCTGTTTCTGAATTATCAACAAATACTGCATACTTGTAACCATCCTGGTTTTCACCGGCTGTAATATTAAATTTAATATTACCGGTAAAATCTTTACTAGTTTCTGAAGACACATCAACCTTTGCTGGATTGTCAGCCGGCTCTACTTCAACCGGTCCCTG
>CAOXUF010000212.1 GCA_948560485.1 uncultured Eubacterium sp. | reverse complement strand
AAATCTCCTATTTTTAACATCTCGTTACCTCCACAATATTGTGTTTTCTTGAGCTTATATTTATTATAATACCTACCACAATGTAAGAGTCAATTGTTTTTATAATAATCTTTTTGAATACATAAATGTATGTGTCATATATTTTAATAATGAAGAAACATGGAGAAAACTATATGAAACGTTGTGTTCCATTAGAACCAGCAGCCGAAGAAGTCTGCAATCAAAATTCCATTCCACCATTCATCTTTCAATTACCGCCTGATGAGGGAAGAATGGTCTTAGAAAAGGCTCAAGATACTCCTGTCTACAAATATCCTGCTAATATATGCAAAACAAAAGCTGAAACTACTTGGGGACGAATTCCACTCTATTTCGTTACTCCTCAAACTTGTAAGCCTATTCAAAATGTAATATTTTATATTCACGGTGCGGGCTGGGTATTTGGCAGTTTTCACACTCACGAAAAACTTGTCAGAGAAATTGCCGCAAGAACCAATTCCCTTGTTGTATTTCCTGAATACACTCGTTCACCAGAAGCAAAATACCCTGTTGCCATAGAGCAATGCTATTTTATCCTGTCACACATTTGGGAGCTTATAAGCGGACAATATACACTTACCAACTGCAAATTAAACACCAGTCGTATCATCCACAACACATTGACTGTTGCCGGCGACAGCGTCGGCGGAAATATGGCAATTGCCATGTGTCTCATGTCAGAAATGCGCTGTGGTCCTGAAATTCAGAAACTACTTTTATACTATCCTGTGACAAATGCTTGTTTTGACACTCCATCATATAGAGAGTTTGCTACTAATTATTATCTTTACCGTGCAGGAATGCAATGGTTTTGGAATCAGTATACCACCAATCCTACTGATAGAAACGAAATTACTGCCTCTCCACTGCGTACAGATACAGAATGTCTAAAGAATTTCCCTGAAACCATGATTATTAATGGTCAGGCAGATGTTTTACGCAGTGAGGGCGAAGCCTTTGGTGAGAAACTCCGCTGTGCAGGAGTGGATGTTACTGCCATACGTGTACAGGGCATCATTCATGATTTTGTTATGTTGAATGCTCTGGACCAGACGAATGCCTGCCGCACCGCCATGGATGCTTCCACCGAATGGATTAATCGAAAGAATCAAATTACAGATAACAAATAGTTTTAAAAACAATATAAAAAAGAATGTGGAAAATATTGATTAAACAATTACTTCCACATTCTTTTTACACTTCTCTTATTACCACCGTCACACACATCATTTCATGGTCTATATCTGCAAATATATCCCCATCCATCTTATGCATAAGCTGTCTACAGATATAAAGTCCCAATCCGCTTCCACTCTTGTTTCCGGCATTGGAACCACGCCAGAAACTTTCAAAAACATGTGGCAATTCTGTTTTAGGCAAAGTACATCCGCTATTTCTTACCGTTATCAGGCGGCAGTCTTCTTCCTTTGTAAACGAAATTTCAATGCTATGTCCATCTCCATACTTTATCGCATTTTCTATCACATTCTGTAAAACTTCCACCAAACGATCCAAATCCCCTTTGAGAATACAGTTGGAATATTCTCCTATCATAAACCCGGTTTTAACTAATTCCAGCTTTTCACAATAATAATCCGATATTTTTTCCACAGCCTGTGAAAGATAAAACTCACCGATAGCAACCTCTAGATTCAGGAACTCCTCACTAGATGCTTTAATAATCTCATTCACAAAATTCTCAATTTCAACTGCTTTTGTATGAATATTGTCAAAAATCTCAGTCTGCCTTTCTTTATCCTTATACAGTCCTTTCGACAATGCTTTTGCATAAAGTTTTATTGCTGAAAGAGGTGTTTTAATATCATGAGAGATAGACAAGACTAAAGTTTTCTTTTCCTTCTGCAGACTTAATTCCTTTTGTTTCTGCTGTTCTATATTCTCACGTAATAAATCTACTCCCCATGCAAATTTACTAAAGAACTTACTTTTGCCTTCTTTCACCGGAACCGTCAGATTCCCTCTGGCAAGTTCATAAGGAACTTCTTTCAGTTCGTCAAAAGGTTTTAATACTTTTTGCCGGATAAAAAGCATAATTGCTATCACCATAACTGCCATGACAACAAGAAAGAAATTCATGATTCCAATAATTCCATATTCCCAATGATTGTCCTGCAGACTATATTCAATTCTATAAAACTCTCCATTAATTTTTCTAATAAGATAATCGCTGTCTGTTTCAAAAAAGGATTTATCATCTTTACTTCCCATAACATCAACTGCTGTAATCGTGCTATATTGAGATAAATCAATTTTTGAATATCCCTCTCTTTCAATCTGATTCACAACCCTTTGTGCTTCCACTCTATATTGTTTTCCGCTACTATTATTACTGTCAAAAGAATATATGTACAAATTACAAAACGTAAAAATTGCAATCAATGTAACAACTACAGCAATCAATATTCTATTATAACTTTTCATAGATGCTCCTTATTCAAACATATATCCAACACCCCATATGGTTGAAATTCTTTTTGGCTTTTTCGGATCATCTTCTATCTTCCGGCGAAGCCATTTGATATGAACCGTCAAAGTCTGTGGTTCAGAATCACTATCGAATCCCCATATCTGATTAAATATATATTCTTTATTTAGTACCTTTCCTCGATTCTCCATCAACAGCAATAACAAATCATATTCTTTTGCTGTCATTTCCAGCAAAGCACCGTTTTTCTTTACTGTTCTGTTTACCTTATTTAACAGCAGATTTCCATCTGCAACTTCATCAAGAGAATACCTGCGCTTAAAAATGCCATCAATTTTTGCCAGCATAATATCAATATCATATGGTTTTTCAATATAATCATCCGCACCCAAAATCAATCCGTTCAGTTTATCGTCTTTTTCTGTTTTTGCACTGACAATCAGAATTGGTGTGTTGCTCTGCTCGCGGATTTTTGAACATACTGCAAAACCATCCATTCCCGGCAGCATAATATCAAGCAAGACAAGCCTTGCGCCATATTTATTATACAGCGACAAGGCCTTTTCTCCGTTTTCTGCTACGCTGACAATGTAATTTTCTGCTCTAAGAAAATCACTAAGCAATGTAGAAAGTTCTTTATTATCTTCAACAATTAGAATATCTATCAAATCTTTTCCTCCCCAATCATTACCAGCCCATTTCCATAAGCCAATTATTCAGTGAGCGTTCTCTTTCACGAAGCTGAACAGAAGAAGTGTACTTACCTAAATTGTACTCTCCGGCAATATTTCCGTCAACAATATACATGACTCTTGTACATTTTGCAGCCACCTTAACGTCGTGGGTAACAAGCATGATAGTTGTACCTTCATTATTAATTTTCGCTAATTCTTCCATAACTTCCTCAGAAGATGTACGGTTCAATGCCCCTGTAGGCTCATCAGCAAATATTACTTTTGGACGATTCATCATACTTCTGCAAATACACGCACGCTGAAGCTGTCCTCCCGAAACCTCATTGATATCATTATCAGCAATTTCAATAATTCCCAGTTTTCTCATCAAATCCTGCCCACGTTGTACCGTTTCCTTACGATTCTCCTTGATTTTATCCGACTGACAGGCAGGAAGAATAATATTATCCAACACTGTAAGATTTTTCAACATATACATCTGCTGAAATATAAATCCCATTTCGTCTAAACGAAGTCCTGCCAGTTCCTTTGCATTTAATTCAGAAATGCGTTTTCCACAGAACTCAACCTCTCCCGCTGTAATGTCATCCATTCCTGAAACAGCATACAAAAGTGTTGATTTTCCTGAGCCGGATGGTCCCATGACAGCAATCATCTCTCCCTCTTTCACATTAAAATTTACATTCTTTAACACGTTATTCTGACGCTTGTTTATGATATATGTTTTACATAGGTCCTTGACCTCTAAAATATTTTCCATTTAATTCTCTCCTCTAATTAATCTGTAATGCTCCGCTCTTCATTCGGAGGTATAGTTTCTTCTTTATTCGATATTTGATGTCTCAGATGCTGATATTTTTCTTATTTGTAATGCTGTAAGCATTGCTGCAATTACAGTCACTCCAAACACCAACAACGGATATATGATATAAACTTCCATTGGTCTGATTGTAAATTCAATGCTTTGTGCTCCCATGATTTTAAACACCTGCCCCGAAGTAAATTTAGAAACCGGGGAGGAGAATAATGTTCCCAAAACAATTGCAATCACCAAAACAATTCCGATTCGTATCGTCTGCCATGCAACTAAAGAAGTATCCCGAAATCCGATTGCTTTAAGCATTCCTATTTCTCCCTTTTCCTTTGTAATAAAACTTTTTACCATCAGAACGGTAACAAGAACATTAATACAAAGCACTATCATTATAATAAGCATTTTTACATCTTCCAATTGTCCGGCAATATCACCTATCATTTCATTAATATATTCACCGGTAGAATAAACTTTTTCATCAGACAGATTCTTTTTTAATATCTCTTTTCTCCTTGCCAGTTCGTCACTGTCCGGATGGTCTGTATATTTTATCTGCACTCCAAAACAGCCTGCTGCAAATCCATAATCAAGCGTTTCATTCTGATAAAATCTGATACCTTCTCCCATATTATTCATTGTCTGATACAATGCAGTTACAATATATTTCTTCGTTGTATTCCCATATTTTATTTCAACTGTATCGCCAATGCGGGCATGAATATTATCTGCAACCACATGGCTGATTGCCACTTCAT